>SKZC01000480.1 GCA_007127575.1 Gemmatimonadota bacterium | reverse complement strand
TCGGCCGGAGGAGAGCGGTTCTTTCTTCGCCTCCTCCTTCCGGAAAAGGCCCCGTATTCTGGCGGGCCGGGCCACGTACCGGCCGGCGAGTCGGCTCACCCGAAATGGAACGTGGAGGAAGGTCAGTGCCCGAGGGAGCCGGGTGTTCCACCAATCCCGTTTCTCGGGGCTCAGGAGGCGGCGGAGGAGATACCGGGCCCGATCCCGGGAGCGCTCCCGGATCGCTACATCGAAGGTCGTACGCTCCCGAAATCCGTATCCTTGCGGCTTCGCGAGAAGCCGGGATTCGATGTCCTCCACGTATCGCTGCACGGCCTTGTCTCGCATCACCTCCCCCTCCACCCGCGCCGGGAGGGGGGAGCCCAGCACCCCATGTGCCAGGCCCAGGCCCAGGAGGACCATTCTCCGGCATCCGAGACGGCCGGCCCTCCCCAGCACCGTGTCCCAGTCCAGGTCCCGATGGGTGTACACGAACGCGTCCAGGTCCGAGATCCACTTGAGCCTGGGCCAGGGGAAGGGGCCGTGCTTGGCGCCATGGATGCAGAGGGTGACGAGGAGGAGGTCCGGGCGCAGGGTATCCACCTGGGTTCCGCCCAGGGTCACCGCTTGGGTTTCCCGCCGGAGAGCCGCCGGCTGCAGCGGGGCTGCGAAGTACCTCTTGGCCAGGCCCCAGTGCAGGTCCACCCACGTGCCGTCGTCAGGCGCCAGGAAGGGCATGGCGTACCGGGTCCGGAGGTACATCTTCTCCCGTGCCCCTTCCAGGTGGAACTGCGGGCGGTAGCCGCACTCCTTCAAGAACGCCATCGCTAATCGCGCGTGCTCGGGCTGCACCACCACGTCCAGGTCGCCGAAGCTTCGGAGTCCTGTAGTGGGATACAGCAACGTTTCGAGCACGGGGCCCTTCAGGGCGATGGCAGAGACCCCCAGGGCGTCGAGACCGCGCAGGAGCTCGCCAAGTCGGGCGGCGAGGAGGAGGTTGTGGCGGACCTCGATGCGAAAGCGGTCCCGGAGCTCGTCGGAGAGTGCCGATGGGAGGGCATCGGGCACGTGCCGGGAAAGGTGGTGATGAAGGAGCGGGATGGTATCGTGCCACGCCGCCTCTTTCAGCATCCATGCCCAATCCACCTCCATGGACGTAAGCTCCCGGAGTCTCTTCACTCCGACAGCGTCCAGGCGGGTGCGGGCGCACAAGAAGATCAGCTCGCGCTCCACCTCCGATGGAACGATTCCCGTGCGTGGCTGAGTCATGGTCCACCGCTACGTGCACCTTCTGTGCCGGGGGCCACCCCGGCCTGCGGCACTCTTCCTGCACTGCTCATCCAGCCCATGCACCACGGGGCCCCCGTGGTGCCATGGACTCTGAGAGGGACCGTAGTCGGAAGTGAAGCCGCGCTGTGGCGTGGTGGAGCCAACAGGGTGCTCGGAGCATCGCATGCTATGCACATATGTAGCACGGATACCTCGGACTTGGACACACACGTGAAGCCCGCCCTCGATCCGGAATCAGGGTCCCCGCGCCGGCCCATGGTGGTGGGGTTGTCCCTGGAACCCGAGGACATCATTCCACTCCATCTCTACCCTTTCGGGGGGGATGATCGTGTCGGGGGAGGGGATCGCGCAGGGGAGGAGGATGAGGCCGCCGAAACCGACGAGCGGCTCCTGGCCCTGGCTCGAGGTCTGGCATCCAGCCCGGCCTGGGCGGCGATGCGCGACGCCATCATAGTCGTACGGACCGATCCTCCGGCCGGCCTCGCCGTCCTGGGAAACCTCACCGACGAGGACGTGTCCAGGCTTCAAATGCTGCCCGGACAGCTACGACAAGGGCTAAAACGGCTCCGGCACGTGGATTACTCCACGGTGGAGGCCGACTGCGAAGCCCTGGGTGAAAAGCTCATCGGACGTTTCGGACGGACGGCCGTTTCCGCAATGACGTTCACGAGCATCCCCCGCGGCGGTCTCATCGTGCTGGGTATGCTTTCGTACGTCCTGGGTCTCCGCAGGGAACAGTTGTCGATGAGCCGACCCGGTCCGGGTGGGCGTGCGGTAGTCGTGGACGACTGCGCACTCACAGGACACCGATTCGGAGAGTACCTTCAAGGCCACCCGGCTTTGGCAGACGGTCCCGTCGGTTCCGTCATCTTCGCTCATCTCTACTCCCACCCCTCGCTGCGACGGGCCATTGAGACCCGAGAGGAGCGAGTAGTAGCGGTCCTGGCCGCCCAGGATCTCCACGACCATGGCCCCGAGCTCATGGGGAACGAGTACGCGGCGTGGCGGGACCGGTGGATGGCCCGTGCGAACGGCCGCTGCTACTGGGTGGGAAGGCCGGACCGGATCTCCTTCCCATGGAGCGAGCCGGACCTCGCCGTCTGGAACCCTCGGCGTCAGCGGGAAGAGCCGGGATGGCGGGTGGCTCCTCCCGAGCGGTGCCTCAAGAACCGCTTCGGATCGGAGGAGGGCCAAGAGCGGATCCAGGTGCAGAGGACCGCCAACGGGCCCGTGCGGCCCGCTCGCCGCACGTTCTTCGGTACGCTGGGGGATGCCGTGGTCGTGGCGAACCTGGAATCCCGGGAGGTGGTGCGCTTGCCGGGCGTGGCGGGAGAGATGTGGGAGCACCTGATGGCCACGGGAGATCCCGTGAAGGTGGCCTCGATTCTGGGCCGCCAATACGACGCGGCCGAGGCGGAGCTCAGGGAGGATGTCCAGGACCTCATCCGAGATCTTGGGGATCGGGGCATCCTGGCCACCGATGGCTCCCGAAGCGAACGGACGGCAGGGAGCCGCCCGGCAGGAGGGGCCTGACGTGGGTGAGAACCGAGCCCGGGACGGGATCCGCCGGGTTTACGGCCTGAACGTCCGGAGCGCGTTCGATTTCGACACTGCCCTTCCCCCTGGGGAAGGGGACCCGGACCTCACCTTTCGCTGCGTGGAAGGACCGACTCCCCCCCTTGCGGACGTCTCCGATGAGCCGGCGTTCGCCAGCCCGGTCCGTCTCAACAGCGGGGCACCCTTCATGGCGGTCCATTCCGGGCGTCGCATGGACCTCGTGCGCTTCAGCGAGGTGGCCGATTTCCTCGTGAGTGACGACCAGATCACATGTTACCTCCTCGACACGGCCTACGCTCACATGGTGGAGATCCACCTCCTGGGAGCCGTCTTCGCCTACTGGTTCGAGCGCAGAGGGGTGCCCATGCTCCACGCGTCCGCCGTCGTGGTGGACGGGGCAGCGGTGGTTTTCGTCGCCACGAACAAGGGTGGGAAGAGCTCGCTGGCGGCGACCGCGCTCCAGGCCGGCTTCCCCCTGCTCACCGATGACGTCCTGGGGATCGACGAAGAGGGAGAGGTAATCCTGGGCCGCCCGGGCTACCCCTCCATGCGCTTCTGGCCCGACCTCGCCGAACACTTCGTGGGCGGATCGGAAGAGCTTCCCCTGGCTCACCCGTCGTTCGCCAAGCGGCGACTGGGTGTGGGCGCCGGGTCCTTCGGTAGCTTCCACGATGAGCCGGTGCCTCTGGGCGGCTTCTACCTCCCGGAGCGCCGTCCGCCTTCCCATGCTCCACGGGACATTCAGATCCAGCCCCTCCCGGTGAGCCGGACGGTCATCGAACTCGTTCGCACCTCTTTCCTTCCGCGGACCGTGGACGCAATGGGCTTCGCCCGCACGCGCCTTCCCCTGCTCGGAAAGGTCGCCGCCCGTGTCCCTGCGAAGCGACTGATTTATCCCGACGGCCTGGAGCACCTGCCCCGGGTCCGGGAAGCAATCCTCGAAGACCTGGCGGAGGCTCGAGTGCCGGTGGGCGGAGGGCACCCGTGAGTGGGATCTGTGGGAGCGTGACCTTCACCCCCGAACGGGGCGGGCTAGTAGAGACACCCGGTGGGACCGAAGACTGGCCGGAAGAGGGGGACGTCCTCGGCCCGATGCTGGCTGCGGGGGCGTTTCGCGGGCCCGACGGGCGCGGTGTCTGGCGCCAGAACGGAGTGGAGCTCGGCTACCTCGCGCTCAACGTCACGCCGGAATCGGTGCACGAGCCACAGCCCCTGGTAGACCGCGAGGCGGGCCTCGTCCTGGTGGCGGACGCGCGGATCGACAACCGGAACGAGGTTCTCGCACGACTTGGGCTTGGTGTGCGCCAAAACGGATCTCCCGTGGGAGACGGAGCGGTGATCCTTGCAGCGTATCGGCGCTGGGGCGAGGCCTGCGCCCGGGAGCTGGTGGGTGATTTCGCCTTCGTCATCTGGGACGAGCGTGAGCGGCGGCTCCTTGCCGCCCGTGACCCCATGGGTATGCGGGGACTCCACTACCGGGAGGAGCGAGATCGGCTCCTCTTCGCCACCGAGGCCGAGCAGATCCTGGCCGTTCCGGAAGTGCCGACCAAACTCTTCGAGCCCGCGGTCGGTGCGTACCTGGCCGGCGCATGGGGGCCGTCCCACTGGAGCTTCTTCCAGGGCATCGCCCAGCTCGCCCCCGGGCACGCGCTCTCTGCCACCCCGAACGGAGTCCGGACGTGGCGTTACTGGGATATCGATCCGGAAGCCCGCATCCGGTATCGGCGGGACGGGGAGTACGCTGAACATTTCCGGGAGCTTTTCACCGAAGCGGTCCGGTCCCGTCTGCGGAGCCATCGCCCGGTGGGAATCCGCCTCAGCGGAGGGACGGATTCCGGCAGCATTGCAGCGGCAGCCGCGCGGGTCATGGACCAGCGTGGGCCCGCAGCCACGTCGGAGGTACGGGCGTACAGCTCGGCATTCGAGAAGCTGCCGGCCTGCGATGAGCGGCACATCAGTGACGTCCTTGCCCGGCACTGCGGGATCCCGGTAACGGGGATTCCGGGAGACGACGCCTGGCCGGTCAAGAGCCTCCTCGATCCGGGGCCGTACCGGGATGACCCGTTCACCCCCGTCTACCAGCAACTCACGGAGCGCACGTTCGCCACCGCTCGTGACGAAGGCGTCGCCCTCCTCCTGGCGGGTGACCGGGGAGACGAGATGGTGGGCGACTGGATCTACGATGTTCCAGGACTCGTCGGCCGGGGGCGGTGGCGGGCGGCCCTCCGCGAGTTCCAGGCGTATGGCGGAAGCTCTCGGCGCTTCGCCAGAGTGGAGATGCTTCGTCCGATTCTGGAGGCGCTCGGACGGGAGAGCCGCGTCCGACGTCGTATCCCGGGGTGGGTCGCGGAGGCCTTCGCCACCCGGATCGGCCTGGAAGACATCCTCCGCGAGATCGCCCCGAGTCCTCCCGTCCGGGGAACCGCACGACGGGGCCGGTACGGGAGGATCTTCCGCGTAGGCGGACACCGGATGGCGCTCTGGCACAACCGGGCCGCCGCTCGAGCCGGGATTTCGTGGGCCGACCCCTGGTCCGACCGGAGGTTGGCCGAATTCATCCTGGCCATCCCTCAGGACCTGGTGAACCGGATTTCGGAGCCGAAGCGGCTCGCTCGCCGGGCGATGGGACCCTGCATGCCCCGAGAGGTGCGGAACGGCATGAGCAAGATCATTCCCTCAGGTCTCTTCGAGCTCGGCATGAAGGAGAAGGAGCGGGACACCGTGCGCCGGCTGATCTCGGACTCCCGCAGCGAGCGCCTCGGCTTCATGGACGCCTCGGAGGTCTCCCGGGCTTACGAAGGCTATCTCCGAGGAGAACCCGTACGTCACGACATTTGGTGGCCGCTGAGCCTGGAAGCATGGCTCCGGAGACACTGGTGAGCACTCCCCTGCCGGCCTCGAGCCGTTCATGAGCGGGCTCTGCGGGTGGGTGAACTTCGATGGCAGCCCGCTGGACGGGCCAGCGAAGGAGGCCCTGGAACCGATGCTGGAGGCGGCCCAGTTTCGCGGCCCCGACGGACGGGCGGTATGGTCGGGCAAGGGGGCGGCCCTGGGACACCTGGCCCTGAACGTGACCCCGGAGGCGTGGCACGAGCGGCAGCCCATGGTGGACCACGAGGCCGGGCTCGTGGTCGTGGCCGACGCCCGACTCGACAACCGGGAGGACCTCCTCGGCCGTCTCCAAGCACCTGCGGAGTCGGGGGACGCAGCGCTGCTTCTGGCTGCTTACCGGCGCTGGGGCGCGGAGTGTGTCCACCGGCTCCTGGGCGACTTCGCGTTCGCGGTGTGGGACCGGCACGAGCGCTGCCTCTTCGCCGCACGCGATCCGATGGGTATGCGGGGCTTCTACTACCGCAGCGCGGGGCCACGTCTCCTCTTCGCCACCGAAGCAGAGCAGATCCTGGCAGCGCCGGACGTCCCGGAAGAGGTCTTCGAGCCCGCCGTGGGAGCCTTCCTCGCAGGGGAATGGGGGTCGCCGGAATGGACCTTCTTTCGGGGCATTTCCCGCCTGCCCGCAGGACATGCGTTGCAGGTGACGGCGGATGGGCCCCGGACCTGGCGCTACTGGGACATCGATCCGGAAGAGAGGATCCGGTACCGACGCCAGGACCAGTACGCCGAGCACTTCCGCGAGCTCTTCACCGAGGCCGTACGCGCACGCCTTCGAAGTCGGGGCCCGGTGGGGATTTTGTTGAGTGGGGGGTTGGACTCGGGAAGCATCGCCGCCACGGCGGGGTGGCTCCGGAGACGGAACGGCGGAGGGGGGATTCCCGAGCTTCGGGCCTACAGCTTCGCCTTCGACGAGCTCCGGGAATGCGACGAGCGGCACATCAGTGACGGACTGGCCCACCACTACGACATCCCGGTCACCCCCGTACCCGCCGATGATGCTTGGCCGCTCAAGAATTTCCCGGAAGCGGGGCCCCATCGGACCGAACCCTTCATGCTCAGTCACCAGACCGTGCTGGAGCGGACCTTTGCGGCGGCCCGGGACGATGGCGTCCATCTCCTCCTGTCCGGCGACCGCGGCGACCTGGTGGCGGGAATGGCGATCCACGACCACGCAGATCTCTTCTGGCGTGGCCGGTGGGTTGCCCTCGTTCGCGAATTGCGAATGGTGGCGGAGCATCGTCGAACCACGTTTCGGAGGATGGTCCGGAAGGAGCTCCTGCGGCCGGCTCGGAGGACTCTCGCCGAGCGGATCCCCGGAGGGTTGGGTCGCCTTTTCCGCCGGCCCTGGGACCAGGCTCGGGTCTCGGTCCCGCCCTGGCTCTCCCCGCAACTGGCGGAGTTGGCCCGGCTCAACGCATCACCTCGGGGAGAGCCGTCTGCGGCGCACGTGCGTGGGCTCGCTCGCCGGCAACGGTACCAGGCGGTCTTCACTCCCCTCCACATGTCAGGCGTCGCTTGCACGGAGCGGATGCACGCGCGCTTCGGTCAGAGCTTTGCGGATCCGTGGAGCGATGTCCGCCTCGCACGGTTCGCGATGGCCGTGCCTCAGCGGGCCCTGAACGCTGTAGGCGAGAGCAAGCGCCTCACCCGTGCAGCGATGCGAGGGGTGATGCCGGATTCGGCTCTGAGAGCGGCCCGAAAGATCGTTCCGACCCCTCTGTTCGACCGCGGAATCCGTCGGAACGAGGAGAGGACGATCCGGGCGCTCCTTACGGACACCGAGATGGGCCGGAGAGGTTGGGTGGACGAGGCAAGGCTTCGTGCGGAGTACGAGACGATCCGGGCGGGTGGAGGCGACGTGGCCCGGTTCTGGCATGCCCTCTCGTGTGAGATGTGGCTCCGCACCCACGGGCCTGGATGATACACACCCAGCTATATGTTGCCGGGAGGAGGATCCCATAAAGCCACCATCGATTCCGGCGGATCCGCTAGAGGGTGACGTGCGGGAGGCCATCCGGAGGTTCCTCGGCACGCTGCTGGCTACGGAGCCCCGTCGCACCTGGTACCTCCTGGGCCTCATGCTCCTGAGCACCCTCACCGAGGGGGTGGGGATCTTGCTTCTCGTGCCCCTCCTGGGTCTGGTGGGGCTGGACGTGGGAGCGGGGTCGCTGGGCCAGATCGGGGAGATCGTCGCCGGCACCCTTCAGTCCCTCGGGATTCAGCCGACCCTCGCCGGCGTCCTCGTGGTGTTTGTCCTCGTCTTCGTTGCCCGGGCCGTTCTCGAGTTTCAGACGTCCATGCTCGGCGCCCGGGCCAACCAGAGCCTGGTGCTCCGCCTCCGGAAGCGGCTCTACCGGGCGATCAGCCGGATGGATTGGCGGTTCTACTCCCGGTACCGGGCATCCGACTTCATCCATGCCCTCACTGACGACCTGGCCCGGGTCAGCGGAATGACCACCCAGGCGCTCCGACTGTCGACACAGGTCTTCGCCGCTTCGGTCTACCTCGTCCTTGCCCTGGTCATCTCCCCCGTCGTCACCGGGATCACGGCGGTGGCCGGGGTGGGCCTTCTCGTGACTTTGCGCCGATGGAACGAGCGCGCCCGCTCCTCCGGGGCGGCGATCAGTGAAGCCAGCAATGCCCTGTACTCCGGGATCCACGAGCATCTGGCCGCCATGAAGACAGCGAAGAGTTATGGGGCGGAAGGCCGCAGCATCGCGCTCTTCAGCGATGCGGCGGAGAACGTGTCCCGATCATACATCACAGTCGTCCGGCACCACGCGACGTTCTCGGCCCTGGTCGGCGTCGGCTCGGTTCTCCTCCTTACCCTGGTCGTCTACCTCTCGGTGAGCGTGATGGCGGTGCCCGTGGCCGCGCTCCTGCTTCTTCTCTACCTCTTCGCCCGCCTCGTCCCCCGATTCTCGGGAGTCCAGAAGAGCTATCACCAATTCTTGAACGTCCTTCCCGCGTTCAGCCGGGTGATGGAGCTGATCCGGCGGTGTGAGGACGCGGCGGAGGTCCCGGCGACGACGGAAAAGTCCGTCTCTCTGGATCGCGGTATCCAGCTCCAGGGGGTGCGGTTCGGATACTCCGGTAAGGATGACGGCATCGTTCTCCGGGACCTCGATCTGTGGATCGGCGCCCGCGAGACCACAGCCCTCGTGGGCCCTTCCGGCGCCGGCAAGAGCACGGTGGCCGACCTCATCATGGGACTGCTCATCCCGGATCAGGGATCCGTGTTGGTGGATGGAGTGCCCCTGACCCCCGACCGACTCCGAGCCTGGCGGAGGCAGATCGGCTATGTCCCCCAGGAGCCCTTCCTTTTTCACGAAACGGTGCGTGAAAACCTCCTCTGGGCTCGACCGGACGCCACGGAGGATGATCTATGGACCGCCCTTCGCCTTGCCTCGGCCGAGACCTTCGTTTCCCGACTGCCTCACGGTCTGGAAACCGTCGTGGGCGACCGCGGAGTGCTCGTCTCGGGGGGCGAGCGCCAGCGCCTCGTCCTGGCCCGAGCGCTTCTACGCAACCCGGCCTTGCTCGTGATGGATGAGGCCACCAGCGCCCTGGACGGTCACCACGAAAGCGAGATCATGGAGGCGATCGCCGGACTTCGCGGCAGAATGACGATCCTCATCATCACCCACCGGATCGCCACCGTCCGCCAGGCGGACTGCGTTCACCTGCTTCAGGACGGGAACGTGCTGGAATCCGGAACGTGGGATGACCTGTTGGAGTCGGAAGGTGGGCGTTTCCGTGAGCTGTGTCGGATCCAGGGGATCCATCCCGTTTCCGCCGTTCCGTCGGCGGAATCTCGCCTGTAAGAGAGCCGCACCCTGTTGCGCCCGTGCGACCAGGCGCTGTGTTCACCCGCTTCGGAACGAGTTCGCAAACGCCGGGGTTCCCGGAACGAATGCAGGGACACAGTGGCATGATTCGTGCATGGTCTACTGGGCCAGGTTGTCGGGTCTCAGTGTCACTGTGACCCACGGCCGCACAGCATGGTCCGAGAGGACTGTCGGCCCCCGCAGAGCGCGGGTGGTTCACTCCCCACCTCAAGTAGGAGGGAACGATGGAGAAGCGGAAAGAGCGCCAGCCGTATCGGAAGCCCAGCATCAAGGACTGGGGATCCGTGGAAGACCTCACTGCAACCGGGCTCACCCGACCCGGAGACGATGCGAAGGATGGTTCGGTGATGAGCGAAGGCCGCTGACCCAAACCAAGTCAGTTCCGAGCTGTTGTTGGATGCGATCCACCGATTTCGGTGGGTCGCATCCAGAACAGCTCATGATACAAGGAGATTCCAGGTGAGAGCGGTAGATCCGTCGTCCTTCGAGCCGGATACGTACATCGCGGCGGTTCCCCATCAGGTTTCTTCGGACGCGGGGGGAGAGACCGTCATCCTCAATCTCGAGACCGGGCAGTATCACGGCCTCGAGAGCGTGGGGTCCCGTGCCTGGAGCCTGCTCGCGGAGGGGACCACGGTAGCTCGCATCCACGCTGTGCTTTGCCAGGAGTTCGACGTGGACGCGGACACCTGTCGCGACGACCTCATGCACCTCCTTCGCGACCTCGCGGAGCGGGGCCTCGTCGAGGTGCGGGATGCGCCGGCTTCGTAAGCACTTCGGCAAGCTCCGCAGGCTGGGCTGGAGAGAACGCGTCGCGCTGCTGCAGGCGGGCGTGCTGTTGGTTCCGGTCCGCCTTGCTCTCGTGGTCCTTCCGTTCCGCTCGGTCCTTCGCATGGCGGACCGCGTGGGCCGGACCCGGGCCCTCTCCTCACGGTACAGCCCCGACGATGAGAACGCTCGGCTCCACCGGATCGTCTGGGCCGTGAAGGTGGTGGGCAACCGCATCTTCCCTGGGAACCCCTGCCTGACCCAGGCCCTGGTGGTCCACGCGCTCTACCGGAGGAGCGGGCGTCACGCGGACCTCCGGATCGGAGTACGACGGGAGCCGGGGGCCGCCCTGGAGGCCCACGCGTGGGTGGAGAGCTCGGGCGAGGTGGTCATCGGCGGCGCCGACTCCTCACACAACTACACCCCTCTACCGCCCCTGTCCTCGCTTCCGCACGACCCCGCGGACATCCTCCGGGCCTGAGCCGACCCTTAGAAGGCCGTTGAAGAAGTACAGGGCGCCACCGTTGGGAGCGCCAGGGAGCCGCCTCGTAGGCGGCGACCCGAAGGCATAGCCCCAAGCTACGTCGAGGGGAG
>SKZC01000059.1 GCA_007127575.1 Gemmatimonadota bacterium | reverse complement strand
CCTTCCTTCCTTCGGCGGTGGAGCCGTGACCATGACCCCTCGTCGCACCTGCCCTGCTTTGTCCTCCCTCCTTCTAGCCCTTCTGGTTCTGGGGGGGTGCGAGCCGGGCGATCCGGACCCCGAACCCCCGTCGGTGGTGGAAGCGTCGCTGTCCGAGCTCCGGGAGGCGCTGTTAGCAGGCCGCACGGATTGCCGCTCCATCGTGGAGGCGCATCTGGCCCGAATTCACGCCTACGATGAGTCCACCGGCCTGCATGCCATCACCGAGGTGAACCCCCGGGCCCCCGCCAGGGCCGATTCCATCGACGAGGCCCTTGCCGGCGGAGCCGAGCCGGGTCCGTTGGTCTGCGCCCCCCTTCTGGTGAAGGACAACTTCGACACCCACGACCTGCCCACCACCGCCGGATCCGTCGCCCTCATGGGGAACCTACCCCCTCGGGATGCCTTCATGGTCCGGCGGCTCCGGGAGGCGGGTGCCGTGGTGGTGGCCAAGACGAACATGGGAGAGTGGGCGTTCAGCCCCCGGGAGACCGTCTCTTCCTCCTACGGCACCACGGCCAACGCGTATTCGCTGGAGCACACGCCCGCCGGCTCCAGCGGCGGCACCGCGTCGGGAGTGGCGGCCTCCTTCGGAGTCGCCGGTCTGGGGAGCGATACGGGGAACTCCATCCGAGGACCCAGCTCCCACCTCGCCCTGGTGGGAATCCGGTCCACCCTGGGCCTCACCTCCAGGGCCGGGGTCGTTCCCCTGGCGTTCGATCGGGACGTAGCGGGGCCCATGGCCCGGTCGGTGGAGGATGTGGCTCTCCTCCTGTCCGTGGTTGCGGGCTACGACCCGGACGACCCCTACACCGAGTGGGGCGGGGACCGAGCCGAGGACGACTACACCCGCTTTCTGGATCCGTCGGGTCTCCAGGGTCGCCGGTTGGGGGTCCTGGAGGCGTACGTCGATCCTGCGGAAGGAGATCCGGAGGTCCTGGACCGCTTCCAGGTGGCCGTGACCGCGTTGGAGGATGCCGGGGCGGAAGTGGTGGTGGGTTTCGAGGTTCCGGAGATGGAAGAGCTATTGGCCGACGGGGTGTTTTGCCGACGGTTTCGGTACGACATGGGGGTGTATCTAGCGTCGCTGGGGGACGGTGCTCCCTTCCGGGATGTCCTGGATGTGCTGGAGACCGGGGAGTATGGCCCAGAGGCCGAGGCGGGGATCCGCCGTTCGGAGGACGAGCCGCTGGACGTGCATCCGGCGGATCGGGACCCGCCGTGTCCGGACTTTCACCATCATCCGGGGCGGCAGGCGCTCTTGAGCGCCGTGGAGGATGCCATGGACGACCGGGGGCTGGACGCCTTCATCTTCCCCACCTGGAGTCATCCACCCGCCCCTCTGGACCAGGCCAACGAGGAGTACCGGGGGGACAACTCTCAGGGGTTGGTGCCGGCAGCCGGACTCCCGGCCATCACGATGCCCATGGGGTTCACCTACGGGGACCTTCCCGCCGGGCTCCAGATCGTGGGGCGCCCGTATGCCGAGGGGCTCCTGCTGGAGCTGGCGTACGCCTATGAGCAGGCCACCGGCCACCGACGCCCACCCTCGGGATTTCCCGCCCTTCCCGATGGGTGACGACTATCCCCCGGCGCCCCCTTCCGCCTCCATCTCCCGGGCCACCGCCTCCACCTCCCGGAGGGCTCTCAGGTGGTTGCCGCTCCACAGCTTCCGGATCTCTTCCTCCGTGTACCCTCGACGGACCAGCTCCAGGGTGACGTTGAAGGTCTCCGACGAGTCGTCCCATCCCTCCACGCCACCCCCGCCGTCAAAGTCGGAGGAGATCCCCACATGATCGATCCCGGCTACGGAGACTGCGTGGTCCAAATGGTCGATGAAGTCCTCAAGGCTGGCCGGTGGAAAGCGCTGGTCGATCTCGGCCAGGCCCCGGTCGTATTCCGCCCGATCGTCCGGAGAGAGGGCGTCCACATCGGCGCTGCTCTGAACTCCGAAGCGCTCCCTGAGCTCGTTCAAAGCTTCTCCTCGCTCCGGCGGCTGCTCCTTCACGAAGGCTCCCAGCGCCGTCATGTGCGCCACCCCACCGTTGTCCCGGATGGCCCGAAGCTGTTCGTCATCCAGGTTCCTGGGGTGGTCGGTGACGGAGCGCACCGACGAATGTGAAGCCAGGATCGGGGCCCGGGAGAGCTCTACCGCCTCCATCATGGTGGATTTGGCGGCGTGGGAGACGTCCACGAAGATTCCCAGCCGGTTGAGCTCCGCCACCAGCTCCCGGCCCAGAGGGGAGAGCCCCCCCCACTCGGGTCCGTCGTCCCCGAGTTGCGGTCTCTCCACGGCGGCGTCTCCGAACTGGTTGTGGCCGTTGTGGGTGATGGAGACGTAGAGGGCTCCCATCTCCCGGAAGTCCTCCAGCAGAGAGAGGTCCTCTCCGATGGGGTAGGGGTTCTCTACACCGATGAGAGCCACCAGGCGGCCCTCCTCATGGATCCGCTCCATGTCGTCCGCCGAGTAGGCCAACCCGATCCGGTCGGGGTAGAGCTCGTAGGTCATGCGCCGGATCCCGGTGAACTTCTGCATGGCCCGCTCCAGCGACGCGGCGTAGCCCTCGGGGGTCCGCTCCCCCTGCCCGTGATACACGATGAAGTAGGCGGCGTCGAGTCCCCCCTCCTCCATCTTCGGGAGATCGTTCTGGAACCGTCCCCTGACGCCTGGATCCACCTCTTCGGTGGCGAAGTTGAAGGGGATGTCAACATGGGTGTCCAGGGTGAGAACCCGATCGTGGATGGCCCGGGCCAGCTCCTCCACCTCCGCCTCCGTCGTCTCCACGTCAGTCGCTGAGGCCTCGGGGGTCGATGGGCCGTCGTCGCGGTCCGCCTGCGGG
>SKZC01000308.1 GCA_007127575.1 Gemmatimonadota bacterium | reverse complement strand
GTCAGGGTCATCGTTCACGTCACCGCTGGGCCAGAGCTCGGTGGCGTCCAGCTCGAGCCGGTCTCCCACCTCCAGGGAGGCCGACTCCGGGGTCACGACGATGGTCCGGGTCTCCGGCGGCTCGTCCGATCCCGCATCGTCCCCATCACCATCCGACTCGGGATCATCCGTGGAGTCGGATCCCTCGCCGTCGTCCGTTTCGCTCTCGTCGTCTTCGTCGCGGTCCTGAGCGGATGAGTCCTCCTCCTGACCGGATTCGTCGTCGGACTCTCCTTCCTCCTCGGGAGGCTCGTTCTCATGGTCTTCCGAATGCACTTCGATCACCGCCTCACCGCTGCGCCCTCCTCGAGACGCGGACACGACGGCTTCCCCCGGCGCCCGGGCACGAACCACGCCGTCCCCGTTCACCCGAACCACCTCCTCGTCGGAGCTTCTCCATCGGACGTCAGGGTCATCGTTCACGTCACCGCTGGGCCAGAGCTCGGTGGCGTCCAGCTCGAGCCGGTCTCCCACCTCCAGGGAGGCCGACTCCGGGGTCACGACGATGGTCCGGGTGGTGACGGTATTGGAGTAGACCGTCTCCTCGGCTCCGACTCCAGGGGTCGAAGGGTCCAGGGGCGGCGATGCGGAGTCGCAGCCGGCCAGAGCGAGACAGGCTGCGGTGAGGATGGAGAGGGTCACGATGACGGGCCCCCGGGTCCGGAGTGGAAAACCCGATAAGGGAAATGGCGACAGCGATCCGGTTACGAAGTGCATGTTCCGCGCCTCCTAGCGCTCGTGGGGGTCGCCGGGACACACGAAGGGCCGCCGGCGAACCCGATGAAATCGAGACGCTGGCGGCCCGGCGGACATGGCGAGTTCTCGCTGTAGCCCCGTGACTCTGCGTCACCGCCTTTCGACGGCTCTGCTCTGAGCAGCGCCGGCCCGGATCTCGGACCGATGAGCGTGATGCTCCGTCCCGTGGGACGTCGCCGAGGGGCAGTGCAACGGAAATGCCACAGATGTGGCGATGATGCAACACCAACTCTATATGGTTTTGCAGTAGTATTTTAGGCGTTGAGTTGTCTCGTCGGACACCTCCTTGGGGTACACGGGACCAGAAAACATTTCCGTTCCCGGACATCCCGTTTTGGTAATGTTTTCCAGCACCGGGTGGGGGTTTTCCGGGTTTGGTGATATAGACCCCGGTGCGCGGGTCGCCGACGCCGTGCCCCTCCCTGGTGCGGCCTCGTCGCCACATTGCAGCCCTGATGCAACGGAGGTCCTGGGCTGAAACGGCTCTTCTTCCCTCGAACGCCCGGGATTCGGTTCGGCACCCATCTTGCGCTCACCACCCCTCCAGCGAACCAAGCCCTGGACTGAGACCTCATGACGAGGGATGACGAGTTGAAGCAAATCAAAGGGACGGCCAGCCCGGACTCCGGCCGAACGGCTCACTCCGCACTCCCCGAGGCCTGGGAGTACGTGGCCGTTCTCCGTCGTCGTTGGTGGATCATCGCTCTGGCCGGAGCCGTCGCCCTCGGGGGGGCCTGGTGGATGGAGCAGGGAAAGATTCCCACGTATACCGCCGAAGTGCTTTGGGAACGGCACCGGGAGGAGCCCCTCATCGGGATGGGCGGGGGGGGAGCGTCCGCGGACTTTGCGGCCCAGCTCGAGGTCATCCGGACCCGAGGGGTTATGTCCGCGGTGGTGGACTCCCTCGGGCTTCAGCTTCGCCTGCGGGACCGTGAGCCGGAGCGGAGCCGAATTCTGGGTCGGGTCGAGGTGGATGAGCCGGCGGTGCCGGGATCTTTCAGCCTCTCCCTCGGAGGGAACGGGATGGCGGTCTTGAGGAACTCGGAAGGCCACACGGTGGCCTCCTCCCACCCCGACGGTTGGATCGAGGGGCCGGGGTTCCGATTCCAACTCGCTGATGCCTCGGCCTTGAACGGGGAACCCCTGCGCCTGAGCGTCCAGGACCGACAGGCGGCCATTCAACGGCTTCGAGGGCAGGTGCGAGTGGAGCCGGGACGCGGGGCGAACCTCATCCGGATCAGCCACACGAGCCCGGACCCGGTCATGGCTGCAGCGGTGGTGAACGGTGTGGCGGTTTCCTATCAGGAGCACCGAGGTCGCGCCGGACGCGAGGCGGCGAGCCGCCGCCGACAGGCCATCGCACAGCAGCTCGCCGGCTTGGCGGACTCTCTGGAAGGGGCTCAATCCCGGGTGGTGGACTACCAGCGGAACGCCCAACTCATGGATCCCGGACAGGAAGGGAACCATGTCATGGGAATCGTCCTTCAGACCGAAAACGAGCTACGAACGCTCCGGTTCCAGGAAGGATTGCTTGTGAGCATGACGGAGGGTCTGGAGGGCGGTGCCGATGCCGGTGACGAGGTCTTCAATCAAGTCCTTTCCCTGGGCGGTGGCCTGGTCCCCGCCGGTCCGGCGCTGCACCAGCGCCTACAGGAGCTCCAACTGGAACGGAGCCGGATGACCGCCTCCCGGTTCGGCCGGACCGAAGGGGATCCGGAGGTGGAGGTTGTGGACTCCCTGATCCGCTCCACCAAGAACCAGATGCGGAGCGCGGTGGAACAGGGTCTGGCCCACGTGCGGGTCCAGATGGAGGGGGCGGAGGAGCGCTTGGCGGAAATGCGGACGGCGATGGGCGCGATTCCCGGTACCACGGCGGAATTGGCCCAGCTTCGCCAGCAGGCGGATGCGGTCCAAGGGGTCGTGAATAGCCTGGTGAACCGCTACTACGAGGCACAGATCACCGAGGAGGTGGAGGTGGGGGACGTGGTGGTCTTGGATCCGGCTCCCGTCCCGCTATCTCCGGATCGAGCCCAGACCCAACTCGTCCTCATGATGGGACTCCTTTCCGGGTTGATGGTGGGAGTGC
>SKZC01000045.1 GCA_007127575.1 Gemmatimonadota bacterium | reverse complement strand
GACGACGGGGTTCCGATGAGTGGGATTCGCACCCGAGAAGCCACCGAAGTGGATGTCGACGAGATACGCGAAATCTTTCGGGCCACGTACGGGGATACGTATCCGTACCAGGACTTCTATGACCTGGACTGGCTGAAACGCGCCGTATACGGCGACCACATGATCGTGGTGGTGGCGGAGGACGAGGAGGACGGTTCCCTCCTGGGAACTGCATCCGTAGACCTGGATACGGGCTCCCACTCGGACCTCGCGGGGGAGTTGGGAAGGCTGGCCGTCCGTCCCGAAGCCCGGGGCCGGGGAGTGGGCAAGGCCTTGATGGCTCTCCGGATTGAACTCATCCAGCACCGTCTCCACATCGCCCTGGTGGAAAGCCGCACGGTGCACCCCTACGCTCAGAAGATCTCGCACCGTTTCGGCGTGCGGCCCGTGGGCTTCCTTCCGTTGAAGCACCGGTTCGCGGAGCGGGAAAGCGTGGCCATCTTCGTCCGGCATTTCGGGCCCGCACTGGACCTCCGCCGAAACCACCCCCGTGTGGTGCCCACCGCAGTCCCTTTGGCCCACATGGCGCTGTCCAACCTGGAGATGGAGCCGGACATCATCTCCGACGAATCGGCCCCTCCCTTCCCCCAGGACCCTGACTTCGATCTTTCGGAGCTGGAGTCGGAGCGACTTCCGGATCTACTGCGGATCGAGCGAGGCCGGGTGAGGGACCGGGACGTCTTCGGCCCTGTGCGACTCCACCACGGGTTCTTCAAGTTGGCGGCCAGTAAGGCGAACTATCTGGTGGCCCGCAGACCGGGCCCCGGAAATCGGCCCGTGGCAGGGGCCCTGGGGTTTCTCCATGATCCCCAGGAACGCACCATTCGCATCTTCGAGCTCATCGCCGGAGCGGACGAAGCCATCCCCTACCTCCTCCAGGAGGTGCTGGACCGAGCCCGGAAGCTCGACGTGGAATACATGGAGGTGGATGTGAACGCCCACGGCACTCGCCTCCAGCGAACACTCCTGGAGATGGGATTCCTTCCGGCGGCGTACCTTCCGGCTCTCGCCTTTCACGAGGTGGAACGACTCGACGCCATAAAGATGGTGCGCCTCTTCGTCCCTCCGGACACGGGAGCGGTGGAGCTCATCCCGGAGATGCGGGCCGTGTTCGACATCGTGATGGGTCCCTTCCGGACCCGAACGGTGTTGCCTCGGATCGCGGAGCGGATGGCCGAGCTCTCCATCTTTTACGGACTGAACGACGAACAGGCCCGTCGGCTCGCTAGCTCCATGTCCATCCGTGAATTCGGCTCCGGGGAGGAGCTTTTCGCCCGAAGTGAAGAAGCGCGCGAGCTCTTTATTCTGATGGAGGGAGAAGTGGAGGTGCACTTCCCCAACCGGACGAAGGTGGGGACGGTCTCGGCAGGAAGCACCGTGGGAGAGAACGCCATGCTCGCCGAAGCCCCCCACAGCGCCTCCGCAGTGGCGCACACGCCGGTGCTGAGCGCCATCCTTTCCCGTCCCGAACTCACTGAGCTCACCACGCGTCGCCCCGACATCGCCGTCGTACTGTACAGAAACCTCGCCGTGGACCTGGGCCGAAAGCTCCTTCGGGCGGGGGCGGCGTTGGACAACCGGTCCCCATGAACGCAGGTGGCCAGGGACCCTCGCCGGACCCGGCCCTGGCCCATCGAATTCGTCTCGTGAACCGGCGGGAGCCCAATCCGGACGGAGCTCATGTACTCCATTGGATGACCTCCGCCCGGAGATTGGGCTGGAACCCCGCTCTCCAGCGATCCGTGCAGTGGGCCGTCCAGCTGGCCCGACCTCTCGTGATCCTGGAAGGGATTCGGACAGGCTACCGGTGGGCCTCAGACCGGCATCACCGCTTCTGCCTCGACGGAATGGCGGAACACGCCCGTGCTTTGGCAGGAACGGGTGTGGGGTACTTCCCCTATGTGGAGCCGGAGGACGGAGCCGGCAGGGGCCTTCTGGAGGCACTGGCCCGGGAAGCCGCGGTGGTGGTCACCGACGATTTCCCGTCGTTCTTCCTTCCACGGATGCTGAAGGCGGCCGGCGCTCGGGTAAAGGTTCGGATGGAAGCGGTGGACTCCAACGGGCTCCTCCCCCTCGCCCTTCCACATCGAAGCTTCAAGACGGCTCAATCGTTTCGGCGGTACCTCCAGAAGACCCTCCCGGATCACCTTCCGGAGCCGCCCGACCCCGCCCCCCTGGATGGGGCGAAGATCCCCCAACTGGACACGCTTCCCCTTGAGGTTCTGGAAAGGTGGCCCCCCGCCCATGGAGGCCGCTTGGACGGAGGCGCCGCCGAGTTAGCCGCCCTTCCCATCGACCATTCCGTAGCGCCGGTGTCCTTGCGGGGCGGATCGACGGCCGCCGGGTACCGCCTGCAGACGTTCCTCGAGAACAAGCTCGAGGGGTACGCCGAGGGAGCCCGCCATCCCGACCGGGAGCAAACGAGCGAGCTCTCTCCCTACCTTCATTGGGGTCATATCTCGAGCCACGAGGTGGTGGCCGCGGTCCTGGCCCGGGAAGGATGGCGAGTCGAAGATCTTTCGCCGGAGGCCACCGGACGGAGGGCGGGGTGGTGGGGGGTGAGTTCGGATGCGGAAGCCTTCCTGGATCAGCTCGTGACGTGGCGGGAGATGGGGTATGTGACCGCATGGCGAGAGCCGAACCACGAGGAGTGGGGATCCCTGCCGGAGTGGGCGCGGGCCACGCTCACGAACCACGCTGCCGACCCCCGGCCCCACCTGTACGGTCGGGTGGCTTTCGAGGAGGCCCAGACCCACGACCCACTCTGGAACGCCGCCCAACGACAGCTCAAAGCAAGGGGAATGATCCACAACACCCTCCGCATGCTCTGGGGAAAGAAGATCCTGGAGTGG
>SKZC01000382.1 GCA_007127575.1 Gemmatimonadota bacterium | reverse complement strand
TCCCGATCTCGGGCCGGGTGAAGACCAGCTCCATCCCGTCAATGGCCATCCGGATGTCCGTGGCGTTCTTCTTACTGCTTCCGTAGGCCGGAGCGAAGATGAGATCGATGGAGGCCTCGGATAGGGGTACGATGTACTGCGGATACCGGCGCCAATCCGCGTACGCCCGCTGCACAGTGACCTTCCCACGGATGATATCCGAAGAGAGGAGCGTCTTCAGCTCCTTGGAGAGATCGCTCCGCATCCCCATCGTCACGTTGTCGAAGTCGATGAGGAGCGCGGCGTTGGGGGCAGGCGCAGAGGAGTGATCGGGGTGGCTCGAGCCCTCTTTGTGGGGGGCTCGGATGTACGGCGTGTTCATGATGTGGTTCTTCTCACAGCTTGTAGATGATCAGTAGGCCGTGAGACCTCCCCACCCGGGCCAGTCCCTTTCCCGGAGTGGAACTCCGTGGGGATCAGGCTTCGGGTCGGGGAAGCCGCGGCAACGTATGTAGGGCCGGAAGGCCAAGGTGGGATTAAGACTCCATCCCCTTCTCTTCCAACTCGGACCGCAGCATGCGAGCGAGTTCCACCCGACGCACCTTTCCGGTTCCCGTGAGGGGGAGCTCCTCCAAGAGGCGTACTCGATCGGGGACCTTATGGTCCGCGAGCGTCGTACCGCACCACTGCTGCAGCTCTCCCTCGGTAATAATGGCCCCTTCCACAGGAACCACTGCGGCGCAGATCGTCTCCCCCAGGATTTCATCCGGAACACCCACCACCACTGCTTCCACAACGGCGGGGTGGGCGTGGAGCCGATCCTCCACCTCACGTGGGTGGACATTATAGCCGCCGCGAATAATAACCTCCTTCCGGCGTCCTACCAAATGAATGTACCCGTCTTCGTCCAGAATCCCCAGGTCTCCCGTGCGAAAGAAACCCTCGGCGGCGAAGGACCTGCTCGTCTCTCCAGGCTGCCGGTAGTACCCCCGCATGACACCGGGGCCCTTCACGGCGATCTCTCCCAGGCTCTCCACAGGGAGGAGCGTCCCATCCTCCTCCAGCACCCGCACTTCGGTCTGGGAGATGGGCCGACCCACCGTGAATCGCTTCTTCCCGTCCGGATCCCCCCCTTCGGTGACGGCCAGGGTGGAGGAGGTCTCCGTCAAGGAGTACGCCACACGAAGGTTGGGACAGAGTGTAGAGCGAACCTCCCGGAGGAACTCGTCGGTAACGGGCGCTCCCGCCACCACTCCCATCCTTAGGGAAGAAAGGCGGCGAGGGTGAGCCCGCTGCTCACGGAGCTGTGTGGCGAACACGGTGGGAACTCCATAATGGACGGTGGCGCCATGCCGCTCCACCAGATCCAACGCCTCTCCCCCGTCGAACTCCTCCTGCAGGATGAGGGAGGCACCGGCCAGAGCGGTTCCCAGCATCCCCGGGGAGAGCCCGAAGACGTGGAAGAGGGCAGTGACCCCGATGATCCGATCGTCCGGGGTGAGGCCGAGGGCGTCGGCGGTAGCCGCCGCCGCGTGGATCAGGTTTCGGTGAGTGAGCTCCACCCCCTTCGGCTTTCCGGTGACGCCGGAGGTGTACGCGATGGCGAACAGGTCCTCTTCCGGATCCACCTCCGGACCCCGGAAGTCCCGCCCCACTCCGGATGACAGGAGGTCCTCGAACTGGAAGATCCGGTCGTCGTACCAGAGGTCCTCCTCCCCCACCGTCACCAGGTACTGCAGCTCGGGAAGGAGGGGAAAGAGCTCCTCGAAGAGCTGGAGGTAGTCCCGCTCACGGAAGTCCTCCACGGTGACGGCTACCGTGGCTTCCGAGTGGCGGAGCATGTACTGGAGTTCGGTGCGGGTCAACAGGGGGTCCAAAGGGACCACCACAGCCCCCAGCTTGGCGGCGGCGAACGCCGTGACGACGAACTCCGGGCACGGGGGGAGAAGGATGGCGATCCGGTCCTTTTCCTCCACCCCCAGATTGGCCAGAGCCGCAGCCAACGCCTCCGCATCCCCCTCGATCTCCCCGAAAGTGGCAGATCGATCTCGGTGGAGGAGGTAGGGTCTCTGCGGGTCCGTTGTGGCCCGGTTCGCCAGGACGTGCGCGATGCTGAATTCACGAAAGCGCTCCGCGAGCGCCATGGTACCTCCCAAAGGGGTTTGGGATCTGACGGTGCAGCCGAACGACATCGTGTCAGCCTCCGGCCCGTCCTCCCCTTCGTTCAGAAGCACCGACGGGCAAGAGCGAGCCCGCTGGTGGGATGGCACGTGAGCCGCAGAGACCATCCAGAATAGAGAGGGATGAAGGCTCCGTCAAACCCGCATCCTCGGGAGCTCCATCAGAGAACGGAGGTCAAGAACCCGGTCAACTCCTCGTCCGCCACCCGGTGGACCCACCCCGTTCCAGGGTCCACCTCTCCCATCCGACGCAGAAGGACTACTCCCACCCGACCGGCCCGGACCTTCTTGTCCGCCTTCATGAACTGCGCCACACGCCGAGGAGAGAGGGCGACCGGGGGATCAGTAGGCAACTCCAATTCCTTTAGCAGGGCTTCCAGAACCTCGGCAGTGCCCTCTTCCGTGACCCCCAGCCGTTCGCCCAGCCTGGACTCCAGCACCATCCCGATGGAGACGGCGGAGCCGTGGGGGAGGGCGTAGTCCGTCGCGGCTTCAAGCCCGTGGCCGATGGTGTGCCCGAAGTTGAGGATCTGACGGAGGCCCGCCTCCCGTTCGTCCTGGCCCACTACCTCGGCCTTGATCTCTACGGAGCGTTGCACGGCCCGAGCGAGGCTGGAGCCCTCTCCCCCCAAGAGGGCCTCCGCCTCCTCACCCAGCCCACGGGCGTACCCCACGTCCCGGATGGCCCCGTGTTTCAGGGCTTCCGCCAGCCCCTGGGAGCGCTGAAGCCGAGGGAGCGTCCGGATCACCTCCGGATCCGCCACCACGAGGGAGGGGGGGTGGAACGCCCCCACTAGATTCTTTCCTTGAGGGTGATCCACTCCCGTCTTCCCCCCCACCGCTGAGTCGATCATCGCCACAAGGGAGGTTGGGACCTGGATCACCGGCAGACCGCGAAGGCATGTGGCGGCCACGAACCCGGCCAGGTCGCCCGTCACTCCACCTCCCACCGCCACTACGGCGGCGTCCCGCCCCAGCCCCTCCGCCAGCAGGGCATCGGTGAGCCGGCCCCACCACTCTCGACTCTTCTGCTTTTCTCCGGCGGGGAAGGTGAAGAGATCGGCCTGAGCCCCGGATGCAGTGAGGAGCGCCGCCGCCTTTTCCCCGTAGAGGGGAGCCACGGTGGAATCGGAGATGACGGCGTATCGTTCCGCTCCCACGGCCTCTCTCGCAAGCTCCGGTAGGTGCTTCAAGGCACCCGGTGTGACCACCACCGAGTATCCTCTCCGGTCTCCTCCCTTCAGTGGGACCCACACCGGGTCTGGAATCGACGTGCCGCCCGTGTCGGAGCCGCCCTCTTTCTCAGCCCTGTTCACGACCCCTCCCCCCCTCCGAAGATCTCCTGTAGGTCGCACTCCGGCTCTACCTCGGCCGAGGCATGAAGACAGACGAGGGTGGCTGGCCACCCCCCCGTCCCGATGGGGTGGGGCCCCGTCCAGGACTCTGCACCGTCGGCAACGCGCTCGCTCTCCCTCAAAGCCTCCCGGAACCTCTCCTCCTCCTCCGGACTTCGCCAGACCACCAGCCAGCCTCCTCGCTCTCCCCCCTCATCCAGGAACCAGGCATCCCCCATCCATCCCGCAACCAAGGCCTCGGAATCCGTGGCTCCCCGTACCCGGAGCAGAACGCCGACGGTATGGGCCCCCAGCGCCCCCCACAACCCGTCCGGCCCCGAGGGGAGCGGTGGGATCACCGAGCCGAGATCCTCCCCTGCCAGGATCGGGTCCGGATGCAGCACATCCCGCGTGCTCAGAGGAAGCCGATCCGGGACCGGTGGTGCGACCCCTCCCTCGTGGTTCCAAAGTCGTTCTACGTACTCCACCCCTTCGCGGTAGGGGAAGAGGAGGAGGTCCCTGACGTAGGCCGGAAGCCCCTGCAGGGCCTCCGAATCCGCGGCCATGGCATCCACGGCGTCGTCCACGAGTGAGCGCAGCTCCGGGAGGTTGCCCAGGGGCTCCTCATCTCCCATCGGTTGGAATCCGGCCATCCGCTCCAGAGCCAGAAGCGTCGCGTGAGCCTCCAGAACCGCTCGCGCGGCCTGCCTCCCATCGAGCCCATCCCCGGGGTCCAGGAGCTCTTCGAGGGGGGAGGCCTCGTCCTGGAGCGCGTGGACGAGCTCGTGAACCAGAGTGGTGGCCTGAACCTCCGGCGGCTCATCCTGGATGAGCAGGATCGTGCGATCCCGAGGGTCGTAGAGACCCGCCCCTTCAGCGAGCTGAGCATCTCGCAGGAGGGTGGGAAGGTGGGAGCCTGGTGGCAGGAGCCCCAGCAGGGACAGGATCCGGGAACGATCCCGGGCCATGGGTTCCGGCCACTCGCGTTCAAGCCGCCGTTCCACGAGGTCCTGGAGTCCCAGCCGGTCCGTCCAGCGGACATGGAGGGTGTCCGGCGAACGGAGGCCGGAGCGGGCCTCCAGCTCCGGGAGGAGCCGTTCGGTGCGCTCCACCAACTCCGGCTCCCCCAGAATCACCGGACCGGCTTGAGCCAGGACCGGAGCCGGCGACAGAACCAACACTGCCCACAGCCAGATCCTCCGGATCCCTATCCGCATCCTCCATGCGCCTCTCATTTCGCCCGCTCTGTCTCTTCCATGCCCTCACCTTTCCATGGTTCCGGCGGGGGTCCGAAGACCCGGATGTCCTGCTCCCTCTCCAACGTTCCCACGTCGAACTTCGTGAGGGGATCACCACTCCCCGGGTCCACCCAATCCTCGCCCACCTCCCGCAGCGGCAGGAGAACGAAGGCGCGTTCCCTCCATCGAGGGTGGGGAATCTCCAGTCCTTCTTCGGAGATGACCTGGGCTCCGTAGAAGAGGATGTCCACATCCAGGGTTCTCGGGTCGTTTCGGGGAGCATCCCGAGCTCGCCCCGCCCTGGCCTCCACCTCCTGAGTACAACGAAGCAGCGCCCGAGGAGACAACCGGGTGCGGCCTCTCACCACCAGGTTCAGGAACCGTCTCTGGGCCGACCCTCCCACGGGAGCACTGTCGTAGATTCCCGAAACCCCCTCCAACCGAACGAACTCGCCAAGCCCCGCCAACCCCCTGCGAAGGTGGCCCTCCCTGTCGCCGAGGTTCGATCCCAGGCCCAGAAACACCGTCTCACCCTCCGGCTCCCGACCGGAAGACTTCTCCCTCGGCGTGGCGGAGGGGTTCATGCCTGGGGCCGGCCCCACCGGCGCTCCACGGTGTAAGACCCGAACGCGGACCTTCCCACGGCCGGGACCCGGATCCGGTTCCGACGGGGACCCCTGCCCCCCGCGTAGGGGTAGCCTATACGGTCATCATTTGGATTCATTGTACATGAGGTGTGGTCGCCATTTCCATGTTGAGCGGTTTTGCCCAGACCCTCTGGCACGCCCTGGGGCGGACCGTCGTGTGGGCGCCACTGGTTTTCCTCACCGCCGGCTCCTTGGGGCTGGCATGGGGTTCGTGGCGAAACCTGTGCGTCGATTGCCCTTCCATTGCCCAGATCCACACCTGGGAACCCCAGCAGACCAGCAAGATCTTCAGTCACGATGGAAGCCTCATCGGTGAGCTGGGCATCGAGCGCCGGACCCCCGTGCCCATCGAAGACCTTCCCGAGTACGTCCCACAAGCGTTCATCGCCATCGAGGACCGGAGGTTTTACGACCACCGAGGCTTCGACCCCAGAGGGGTGGCCCGAGCGGCCCTGGTTCGAGGTCCGCTGCGTCCCGTCTTCCAGGTCACCCTGGGACGAGCGTTCCGGGAGAGCGGTGGAAGCACCATCACCCAGCAGCTCGCCCGGAACATGTTCGAAACCATCGGCTTCGAACAGAGGGTAGAGCGAAAACTCAAGGAGCTCCAGGTCGCCTTGGAGCTGGAGCGGGCGTACACGAAGGACCAGATCCTGGAAGCGTACATGAACCAGATCAACCTGGGGCCGGGTTGGTGGGGCATCCAGACCGCCTCCAGGAATTACTTCGGGAAAAACGCCACGGAGCTGAATCCGGCCGAGGCGGCCCTCCTGGCCGCCATTGCGAACCTTCCGGGACACTACTCCCCGTTCAGCAACCCCGACAACGCCCTGCAGCGGCGCAATCTGGTATTGAGTCGGATGATGGTGGAGGGCTTTCTCACGGAGGAAGAAGCAGAGGAGTGGCAGGCCTACCCGCTCCCCACCGAGCGAGCCGAGGTGGCGGACGGAACCGCACCCTACTTCCAGGAGTGGGTCCGCCTCCTCGTCCAATCCCGGTTCGGACAACAGGTGTACACCGGAGGCCTGCAGATCCACACCACCCTGGACGTCCGGATGCAGCGGGCCGCCGAGGCGGCCATGGAACGGGGCTACGAGAGGATCGAAAACCGCCCCGGATTCGCTCATCCTCTCTACGAAGAGTTTGCCGAGCAGAGAGAGCAGTTCCCAGGCGGTGACACGCCCTACGTCCAGGGGATGTTCGTGGCTCTGGACCCGGAGACCTGGGCGGTCCGGGCCCTCACGGGAGGCCGGGACTTCACCCATTCTCGATTCAACCGGGCCATTCAGGCGCACCGACAGCCGGGTTCCGCCTTCAAAACGTTCGTCTTCGCCTCCGCCATCCAGAGCGGGATACCGGCTTCCCACGTCTTGGTGGATGCACCGGTGGTCCTCCAGGAGGCGGACGGCTCCGACTGGCGACCCCAGAACTTCGGAGGGGAGTTTCACGGTCCCATGACCCTTCGGGAGGCATACCGGCGCTCCATCAACATGATTGCCATCCGGCTGAGTCAGGACGAAGTGGGGATCGAAACCGTGGCACAGACCGCCCGCCGGTTGGGGCTTCGCACGGAGATTCCCCGAGTCCCCTCCACGGCCATCGGTGCACCCGACGTGATCCCCATCGAAATGGCCGAGGCCTACTCCACCTTCGCGAACCTGGGAACGAAGGTCCGCCCCTCCCCCATCGTTCGGGTGGAGAGCGCGGACGGTGAGGTCCTATGGGAGCCGGAGCCGGACCGGACCCAGGTCATGGACTCCCTTTCCGCCCGGGTCATGGTCAACCTGATGGAGGATGTGGTGAACTTCGGCACCGCCCACACAGGCGTTCGTATCGTGGGTGAGCTGCCCCGGGAGGTCCCGGCTGCCGGGAAGACGGGGACCACGAACAACTCCACCGATGTCTGGTTCGTGGGCTTCACTCCCAACCTTCAGGCTGCCGTCTGGTTCGGGATGGACCAACCCCAGAGGATCCACCCCAACGCCACGGGGGGCGGAGACGCCGCCCCGGTGTGGGGTGACTTCATGCGGCAGGTTTACGCCACTCCGGAAGGCCACGGGGACGGGGGTACGCAGACTTCCATCCTGCCCATCCCAGAGGCCTGGTCCTTGGATGGGCTCGTGACCCGGGAGGTGGACAACCGGACGGGGCTCCTGGCTTCGGAGTGGTGCCCCCTGGACCAGCGGTACCTGGAGGTGTTCATCCCGGGGACCGAGCCCACCGATCTCTGCGACCAAACGGGCCCCCGGTGGCCTCGCCGATGACCCCCGGTCCAGGGGGCGAAGCCGCCACCACCCCGCTCTTCACCTTCGACACCACCCAACACGCGCTCTGGGCGGAAGAGGTGGCGGGGGAGCGGGGCATCCCCTGCGAGGTGGTTCCGGCACCGCCGGAGGTGGAGGCCAAGTGCGACCTCGCCATCCGGACGACGGACCAGGGGGCCGTAGAGCTGGCCAAGGCCCTCCGGGAGGAAGGGGTGGTTTTCCAGCTCCTGGGGAAATAGGAGAAGCTCCGGCGACGGCTCGAAAGCCCCAACGGCTCAGAAGCCCTCCTTTCCCCGGAGCGGCGGGAACTGCTGGACGATCAGCCGCGGACGCGCTTCATCCCCTTGCGAGCCTCCTTCAGAGCTTCCTCCACCCGGGCCTTGACATCATCGGTGAGGTCATCCCAGCGGTCATAGGCCGTATCCCGAAGATCGTCGGCGGCCCGGTGAATCTTGCGACGGGTCTTCCGTCCACTGTCGGGCGCCATGAGGAGGGCGACGCCGGCCCCGATGACGGCGCCACAAGCCACTCCGGACAAGAAATTGATCAAGCGGGCGTCCTGGTCGTATTCCATGTTGTTCTCCTTCCCGCGCTGGGTTCTCGAGTCATCGCGAGCCCGGGCCCTATCAGCCAGGGCTCGGGTAGAATACCTCGGTCCCCCGCTTGGGGTCCCTGAAGCGGAGTGAAGGCGGTACGCTGGTAGCCTTGAGGGAAGCGACTTATCTTCTTGCGCGGAGCGGTCCGGCGCTACGTGCGTACGGGACGGACACAACATCGATGGAGGAGAGCGCGGATGGGACGACTGAACCCGGGGGCTGCCGAGGTGGCGGTGCCTTCCTCTACGCTCGTGGCCCTCCGGAGGGCCGTTCGGAAGGAGGCGGGCCCGCTGGCTACGATTCACGCGCTCCACGACGCCGGGTTCGTGAGCGGAGACGGATTTTTCGAATCCTTGCGCCAGGCGCTTCCCGTCCCTCCGGGAGAGACGGGGGAGGATGCCTTCTGGGAAGCCCTGAGTCGGGTCTTCCAGGCCCGCGGATGGGGATCGTTGGAGCACCAAAAGGTCCATCCGGCTCTTGGGCTTCTGGTCAGCTCGGACTGGGCCGAGGCGGACCCGGACGGCGAGGAGAGCCAGCCCGGATGCGCCTTCACCGCAGGGTTTCTGGCCCATGTGCTGACCCGAGTGGCGGACGGTGCGGTGGCCGTCCTCGAGGTTGGATGTCGAAGTCGCGGGGATATGGAGTGCCGGTTCCTCTTTGGGTCTGAAGCCGCCATCCATGAGATCTACGGACTACTCCTGGAGGGACACGAGCTGGACGCGGCTTTGTCGGAGCTTTGAGCCTGCCGACGGAACGTCTCGTGCGCGCACTGGGCATCGACTTCGGCGAACGGCGTATCGGTCTCGCCGTCAGTGATCCCACAGGGACCATTGCTTCTCCCCTTCCCACCCTGCAGCGGCGGAAGGGCAAGCGCCCCCCGCTTCGTCACATCGAGGAGGTGGCTCGAACCCACGAGGTGGAGGCGCTGGTGGTAGGTCTTCCGTTGGAGTTGGATGGCCGGGAGTCGGAGTGGACCACCGAAGTCCGGGAGGTTGGGCAAAAGCTTGCGAACCGCCTGGATCTGCCCCTTCACTTCGTGGACGAGCGCCTCACGTCGGTCCGAGCGGAACGAGCGGTTCGCTCCCTGGGCTTACCTCGGGGAAAGCGAGAGGAAAAGGGTCGAGTGGATGCGGCGTCGGCGATCCTAATCCTTCAAGGCTGGTTGGATGGGAGGGAATCGTGAGTCGGAGCTTCGAAGGGTTGGCTTGGCTCCTGCTTGCCTTCGTTTTCATCGGGCTCGGTGCGTGCGCCTCCCCGTCTGCGAACGAGGTGGAGGTGGAGGAATGGGTGGAGGTGACGTTGGAGCCGGGTAGCTCCTTCGGTGCCGTGACCGACACCCTGGAGAGCCACGGACTGGTGGGACAGCCTCGGCTGTTTCAGGCCTACGCCCGTCTCCGAGGCGACGACCGGAGGGTCCGGGCCGGCACGTACCGACTCCCGGCGAGCGCGCGGTGGTCGGATCTTCTGGACGCCCTGGTGGAAGGGAGGATCGTCACCGTTTCCATGACGATCCCCGAGGGATTCACCCTCCAGCAAATCGTCCCTCGGATCGCCGCGGTCACGGAACTGGAAGAGGCCGCGGTCCGCGGCCGAGTAGTGGGGGAAAACCGCCACGAAGAATGGGGGGTCCCGGGCCCAGGTCTCGAAGGCTACCTCTTCCCGGACACATATCGCTTCGCTCCCGGGGTGGAGTTGGACTCCTTGGTCCACGCGCTGGTGAGTCGATACCAGGACTTCTGGTCGCCCGAGCGACGAAATAGCGCCGAAAAGCTGGGAATGTCCGAGGGAGAGGTGGTGACCCTGGCCTCCATTGTGGAAGCCGAAGCCCGTCACGCGTCGGAGTTGGAAATCATCGCCTCGGTCTTCCACAACCGACTTCGCATCGGCATGCCTCTCCAGGCGGACCCCACGGTCCAATATGCCCTGGGAGAACGTCAAAGCCGCCTTCTCTACACGCACATCGACGAAGTGGCGGACCACCCATACAACACCTACACCCAACCCGGATTGCCGCCGGGACCTATCGGGGCGCCGGGGGAAGCCGCCCTCCTCGCTACGTTGAATCCGGCGGACACTCCGTATCTCTACTTCGTGGCTCGACCCGACGGATCTCACGTGTTCACCCGTACGCTGAGCGAGCACAACCGGGCCCGCGTCCAGGTCCGCAGGGAATGGGACGCCCTGGACACCGGAACGGAGCCGCGGTAGGGCTCGCCGTGCCCCGGACGCACCCCTCGCGACTTCACCGGGCCCTTCGCCTCATCGTCATCACGGACCGGAGGCTGTCCGCCCCCCGGCCATTGGAGGAAACGGTGGTGGCGGCCCTGGACGCCGGAGCGCCCGTCATCCAACTCCGAGAAAAGAAACTTCCCCCCAGGGAAACCTTGAACGCCGCCCGGCGACTCCGGAAGCTCACTCGGGAAAAGGGGGCCCTCCTCTTCATCAACGATCGCCTCGACATCGCCCTGAGGTCTCAGGCCGACGGGGTTCACCTGGGCCCGGAGGACCTGCCGGTGGAGAGCGCCCGCCGCGTGGTCCCTCCCGACTTCATCATCGGGTACTCCGCAGACGACCCGGTGGAGGCGCGCCGTGCGGTGGAGGCGGGCGCGAACTATATCGGGTGTGGTACCGTCTTTTCCACGGGGACGAAGGAGGACGCCGGGGAGGCCATCGGGGTGGAAGGGCTGACCCGGGTGGTCCGGGCCGTTTCGGTGCCGGTGGTGGGGATCGGGGGGATCGAGGTGCACCGGGCCGCCGAGGTG
>SKZC01000296.1 GCA_007127575.1 Gemmatimonadota bacterium | reverse complement strand
CTCCGCCGACCAGCCACCGTCGAAGGGGGCGGCGGCGGCGTCCCAGAAGGTGTTCCAGTCGAAATTGGGCGGGGCCGAGGCGTCGTCGTCAACGACACCCTCCGTGCGAATGCCAGCCGGCGTGGTTCCAAAGACCAGGGTGGTCTCACCATCGTTCAGGGAGTCCAGGTTCAGGACACACCAATCGTTGATGAAGCGGCCGTCGTTGCGTCTGAGAGAGGGTGCCCGGATCCCCTCCGGCTCCGAGTCCCACGCCCGACAGCCAAAGTAGAGATACTCCCCGTCGTGGCCCACGAAGAACTCGGTGCGCTCCGAGGGGTCGGCGCCGAACTCCGGCACGTGCATCACCGCATCGAGCCGGGCGGCCTCGTCCCACGCCGCGTCATCGAGCCGGCCGTCCAGGATCACGCTTCCGTCCATCTTCGGAATTACGAGTGGGCCCGTGTCCGCGACGGCGGGGGGGGGCTCCTGTCCCGTGACGGACGCGGGAGCCCCCAGGGCGACGAACGGTACGACTGCACCCAGAACGAAGGTGCGAGCCCGCTGGGGCCCGGGGTGGAGACGGCTCTTGGGGTCCGCTGTTGGATCAACCATCCAACGTCCGACTCCGGGTGTGGGAAGTACCCTCACATGCACTCCTCAACGTGGCCATGTATCGGGGTCGTGCGCAAATGAAAAATTGGGGGATCAGTATCAGGGCCCGGATCGTCTCCCGGGGCTCATCTCAGAGGCGCTCCACTTCTTGCCCTCCCGACATCCACGGTGCATCCTAGCCGATCGTCGGTCCGAGGCCCCGGATGGGACGTCCCGGGAGCCCGACGCCCCACGCAGCGCATGAGGAGGAGGGAGATGAGCCGGATCCGGAAGATGCTGGTCCTGGGGGTGGTGGTGTCCTTCGCCGGGTGCGGAGCGCCCGATGCGCCTCCCTCCTCGATGGAGGACGGGGCGGCGGCCGGGGAACGTTCGGGGGCCGTGCCTTCGGACGGTACTCTGGAAATGACCACCTGGTCCGTGGCCGCCGTGGACCCAGAGTCCGGGGACGTAGGGGTGGCGGTGGCCTCCTGCGTGGAGACGTACGGCGACGCCGTGGCGGCCCTGGTTCCTGGGAAGGGGGCCGCGGCCACCCAGGCCGGTTTCGACGTGCGGAACCGGGACCGGGTCTTCGAGGCGATCCAGGAGGGGCTCACCGCCGAGGAGGTCATCGCCCGGGTCACCGACCCGGAGTGGGACGACGAGCTGGATCGGCGCCAGTACGGGGTCGTGACCATGCACGACGACGAACACGGCGAGTACGTCCGGGTGGCCGGTTAAACCACTCCCCTGCGTCAGGGGAACGTGGCCCAGGAGGACGGCTCCACCCGGTACGCCGGGATCATGGCCGATGCCACCCGGGGGGTGAGCTCCCAGGGGAACACCCTGGAGGACGAGCAGGTGGTGCGGAAGCCCCTGGACGCCTACCGCTGGGACGACCCGGCGGGCTTCAACTCCCTTCCGGATCGGCTCATGCGGGCCCTGGAGGCGGGAGCCATCGCCGGGGGCGACGCCCGGTGCAACGAGGGCAGCATCCGCCAGACCACCTCCATGGCGGCCATCCTGGTGGCCCGAGGTGGGGACGAGCCCTACGCCACCGAGGACATCGGGATGACGGATGCAGGGACGCCGGACGCCCCCTGGCTGAACCTCTCCATCTGGGTGGACCGGATGGAGGAGAATCCCCTCCTGGAGCTCCGTCGCCAGTACGACGCGTGGCGGCGGGATGTGGGGGAGCTCCCGAACATCTGAACGGCGGAGCCAGAAGGCGTGGGTGGACCCGGAGGTGCCCCCGGCGTAGGCGGAGAGACCACCCTGGCCCCGCACCCGGCCCAGGAGATGCACGCCCACCCGTAGCTGAGCGAGTTCGGTCAGCGCCGGACCTTTTCTACAGCGAAGCGCTCACCGCCAGGGACAGACGCGTCGGCTCCAAAATGTTGTTGTAGGCGTTGCTATCGGAGGTGGTGGAGGGGGCGTTCCTGAGTGGGTAGGGTCGGTAGTCCACGAAGTTCCGGTCCAGAAGGTTCTGTACCGCGGCCCGGAGCTGGAGCGGCTCCGAGGCCTGGTACGTTCCCGCCAGGTCGAAGAGGGCGTAGCTCCTGAAGTCACCCAGCGCCTCGCTGGCGCCCTGGGCTCTTCCCCCCAGGTGGGGCTCGTGGAAGTGGTCGGGTCGGTGCCGGGAGCTCCGGTACTCACCGCCCAGGCTGAGCGCCAGAGTCGACGTGGCCGTCCACTCCACCCGCCCGTTCACCCTGCCTGGAAGGTTCTGGCGCCGCCCATCGATGAGCACCAGGGTGTACTCGCTGGGAAGGCCCTGGAGGCTGATCGTCCGATTCCCCGTCTTGTTGCTCCAGGCGTCTGTACCGTCGATGTCTATCCCCGGGATTCCCCGGACCGCTTCCGAGAGGTTGCGGACGGGGCTCCGGGCCAGGTCGTCCCGGGTCCGGACCGAGATGGAGGCCGGGGGGGTCCAGCGGTGATCCGATCCGTGTGGACCCAGCCCGGCTCCCGCAGAGTCGCCGTAGGGCGTCGCGGGCGGTAGCCGGCGCTGGTTGCCGCCGCAGACGTTGCAGCCCGACTACTTGAACAACTTCCGGAAGAGCCCGCCGGTTGCGCGGCCGGTAGCCCGGCGGGCCACCCGTCGGCCTACGCGTCCCTTCTTCACTGCGTTCACGTCGCCCAGCAGCCGGGCCAGCCAGTAGAGGAAGCTTCGAAATCCCATGGGTCCGTTCCCTTTTGGGTCGATGCGTGTCTCCTAGTAGAACGTAACGGAGGGGGGTGACGGTCGCAGCTTCCGGCTGTGGTGGACAGAGGACCGGTACGGTCCACCGCGCTTCTCGACTTGGCCTCGCCTCTCCCCTTG
>SKZC01000419.1 GCA_007127575.1 Gemmatimonadota bacterium | reverse complement strand
CGGTCGGGTGACGGATCCCGAGGGCTTTCCGCGTCCTTCGGGGCGCGGCCTCATTGAAGCGGTTCGCTCATCGGGGAGCCCGTGACGGACAAGGAACTTTCCGCGTCCTTCGGGGCGCGGCCTCATTGAAGCTGTGACCTCGCCACCCAGGGCGGCGTCGAGTGCGTCGTTTTTCCACGTCCCCCGGAACACGGCCCCATTGAAGCCTCCACCGGCTCCCGGCGGCGACCGGTCCGGGGCGGTGTGCTCTTCGGCGGCGACGGAGCGGAACAACTTTCAGGCTGGTCCGCCAGGTCCGAAGGTCCAGCCATTTGGCGGGGGCGGGCATCGGCGCCGGTTGCCTGCGTGCCCGGAGGTTGCCATGCATGTAGGGGACCGATGGGTCCCATGCAGAGACGACCACTTCTGCCGACCAACTTCACGTTCCTCAGATCCAGAGGTGCCATGAACATGTCCCTCAGCCGCGTCAAGCGGCTCTTCCCCGATTCGGAGTACCGAGTCGTAGCCGATGTGGTTCGTGCCGAATCGCTCCCGGAGAAGGAGATCCAGCGTCTTCGGAAACTCGTGCGCGGTTGGCGCGACAAGTACGTTCAGCGCGCTCGCCAGCAGGCTGGAGAGGCCCGGGGCAAGCGAAAGCCCCGCTCCACCCGGGGATCGGCTTCGAACGAGAACACCATGCGCCAGGCGGACGTGATGGACTGGGTGATGGACCGCTTGGCCGAGCTGGAGATCCGGGGAGACGGTGCGGGCGACCCGCCTCAGCCCGCCGGGAGGAGCGAGCGCTCCGCAGGGCCCACACCCTCGAAGGAGGAGGTGCGGAAGGCCATTGGGGAGCCCCACGTCTCCACCTTCGGCGACCTCTGGGCTGAGTTCCCCAATGCCCCGGTGGAGAAGGTCCGGAAGGCTCTATGGGCCCTTGTGGAGGCGGGCGAGGTAGAGCTGAACACAGGGGGCGGGGTCGAGCTCACGGGGGAGGCTCAGGTGGCCTTCGTCGAGGAAGTGCAGTCCATCGAGGGTGTTCCAGTCAAACGGCGTTCGAAAGAGGTGGCCAACCCGGAGAGGCACGAGGAACAGCTCGCCCGTACGAAGGTCGTTCGGATCCACTCCTCCGGGTGACCCCACGGGTTGCGGCGGCGGACGGACCAGACCGGGGGGTCGACCCCCGATTCGTGAAGTGACGAGAAGGCATGCCCTTGGTGGCCGAGTACTTCGGCACCGCCATGATCGGGGTGCGCGTCACCCGCCGCCCCCTACTTGAACAGCTTGCGGAACAACCCGCCGGTGGCTCGGCCGGTGGCGCGTCGGGCTACCCGTCGGCCCACGCGACCCTTCTTCACGGCGTTCACGTCGCCCAGGAGACGGGCCAGCCAGTAGAGAAAGCTTCTAAATCCCATGGTACCTTCCTATCGGATCTGTCGGGTCGAGGCGGGGCTCACCATTGAACCTATCGGGGGCCTCGGACAGCCGCAGCCACCGGCGGTACTGGAGGCACTGGGATTCGGGGGGCGGAGCCTATCTGCCCCTGCTTGTCCGGCTCCAGGGCCGGGCCTACCTTGCCGCCCGTGAGGCACGATGGGGACGAAGCCCCCTTCCTCCCCGGTGCCGGCATTCCGCTTCGTGGAGCTGATGGATGGACTACTTCAATCGCACGGACGCCACGTACGAAGCACGCGTCGCGGACCTGATCCAGGGGGTGGTTGCCGAGGTCAACAACCGGGGCATCCTCCAACGCCCCAAGGCTGCCCTCCGGACCTTCCGCCACACCACGCAGATCGAGGGTAGGAAGGCCGCCGCCTTCGCCTTCAATACGGGCCAGAAGGTCGCCGTGGCCCTACTCGTCGTCCCCGCCATCGCCGTCGTTTCCGTGGGAAGCCTGGGGGCGGTACCGTTGGGTCTCATCGTCGCAGGAGCGGTGACCTGGGGAGTCCACAAGGCGTTCAAGACGGCGTTCCACAACCAGGATGTGAACCAGGTCCTCAGCGCGCTGGATAGGTTCGAGCACAATCCGGAGTCGGGAGGACCCGACCTTTCCGAGGAAACGTTTAACGATACCATCGCCCTCGGCCAGCGGATGCTGGCCAAGTTGGTGAGCGATGTAGAGAAGCTCGAGAAGGAGTACACGAAGGCGAAGGAGGAAGTGGAGAAGGGGGGAGTGAGGTGGCCCGTAAAAGACGAGATGGTGAAGAGGCTCCTGGCGTGGGAAAAAGACGGGACCGTCATCACGCACCCCCTTCGCACGAAGTCGAAAGAATTCGGGGGTAGAGACCCAAAGGAGCTCCTCCTCCACCGCCTCCGGAGGATCCGGGCGTACCTCATGTGGCTGGGTCGGTTGACGCAAGGGCTCAGCAACCGGGTTATGAGCGAGGTGAGGGAGGCTCGAGAGTTGGAAGAAGAGGTGTACCGATTGGTGGCCCTCCAGGTTCATGCGGTGGGAAACCACCGGAAATGCAGACAAGACCTCTGCTACGGCCCCGGCCCCCGTGACTTCGTGGACGTTCCGGCCTCGGCTCCCCAGCCGACCCTCCAGCGGATCGGAGAAGGCCTCTTCGGGCACCTGGGTTCCCCCGATACGTGGCGGACCAGTGTCCATAGGGTGGAGCTGGCCGGGGAGAGGAACCGCGATGCAGAAGACCAGGCCATCGACCAACTCAAGTCCCGGGTCGGCGAGTACTTGGAGGAGGGGGTGGATCACGCAGCGGAGGACATCGCCGATGCCGTTGGCCAAACGGCGGGTGCGGTGGCGGGGGCCTTTCTCGGCTCCGTGGCGTCGGACGCCCTTGATGCGGCCGTGGACCAAGCAAAGCGAACCTTTCGCACGAATCGGCCGCTCATGGCCCGAGCTCGTGCGGTGCAAGAAGCCCTGCGCACCCATGGGGTGACCGAGGTGGACGGGGAGGTGG
>SKZC01000499.1 GCA_007127575.1 Gemmatimonadota bacterium | reverse complement strand
TGGATCGTCTGGAGGTCCCCTGGGGGGAGATCCACGACCCGGACGAGGTGGCGGACCGGCTGGCGTCGGGGGACTACGACACCGTGACGGTGGTGCACTCCGAAACGTCCACCGGGGCCCTGAACCGGGTGAAGGAGATCTCCCGGGTGGTTCACTCCAGGGAGGACGTCCTCCTTCTGGTGGATTCGGTGTCGGGTCTGGCCGGAGCTCCCCTTCATACCGATGAGTGGGGCCTGGACTTCGCCCTCACGGGAACCCAGAAGGCGCTGGCCGTCCCCCCGGGGCTGGCCTTCGGGGTGGCGTCCCCCGCCCTCCTGGAGCGGGCCAAGACCCTGCCTGACCGTGGGATGTACTTCGACCTGCTGCAGTTCCAGAGCAAGTTGTCCTCGCTCCACACTCCCAACACCCCCGCCATCACCCTCATGTACGCCTTGCGGGAGCAGCTTCGTCGCATCCGTGAGGAGGGCATGGAGGCTCGCTGGCGGCGTCATCAGGAGATGGCGGAACGGACCTGGGGCTGGGTGGAAGAGATGCGGGAGGAGCGAGGCGTGGGCCTCTCCGTTCTGGCGCCGGAGGGGGGACGGTCTCCCACCGTGACCTGCGTCCGGGTTCCGGAGGAAGTAGACGTTCCCCAGGTCGTGGGAACCCTCCGGGAACAGGGATGGGTGCTGGCCCCTGGGTACGGCAAGCTGAAAGGGGAGACCTTTCGGATCGGTCATATGGGCGAGCACACCATGGATGAGCTGAACGAACTCTTGAACGTGCTGGAGGAGGTATTGGTGCCATGAGCATAGAAGCGACGACGGAGAGACCGGTGAAGAGCCAAGAGGGCGGAGCCGACGAGTCCGAAACAGGCTCCACTCCCGAGAGGTTCAAGGTGGTGGTCCCCGACCGGGTTTCCGAGGAGGGCTTGGAGATCCTTACATCCGACTCCCGGTTCGAGGTCGTGCAGGCGGCGGGGTGGGAAGAGGATGAGCTCTTCGGGGCCCTGCAGGACGCCCACGCCGTCATCGTCCGCTCCTCCACCAAAGTCACCGAGGAGTTCCTGGACCGGAGTCCTCACCTGCGGGTCATCGGGCGAGCCGGGGTGGGTGTGGACAACATCGACATTCAGGCCGCCACCGCCCGAGGGATCCCGGTCCTGAACGCACCCGCCGGGAACACCGTATCGGCGGCGGAGCTCACCTTCGCCCTCCTCCTTTCCGCCGTGAGAGGGATCAGCTCGGCGGACCGCTCCGTTCGGGCCGGCGCCTGGGAGCGCTCCCGCTTCAAAGGGATGGAGCTCCGCGGGAAGACTCTGGGCTTGGTGGGTGCGGGTCGCATCGGTGGAGAGGTGGCCCGGCGGGCCCGGGCCTTCGAGATGAAGGTCGTGGCCGTCGATCCCTATCTTTCCGAGGAGCGGGCATCGGAGCTGGGGGTGGAGATGACCTCCCTGGAGGAGATCCTGAAGACGGCGGACGTCATCTCCCTCCACACCCCGCTCACCGCCACGACTCGCGGGATGATCGGGGAGGAGGAGCTCCAGACCATCAAGCCCACCGCCTACCTTCTGAACGTGGCCAGGGGCGGCCTCGTGGATGAGGCCGTTCTGGCGAAGGCACTGGAGGAGGGATGGATCGCTGGGGCCGCTCTCGACGTCTACGAAAACGAGCCGCTGGAGGAAGGAAGTCCCCTCCGGGAGGCTCCCAATCTGGTCCTCACTCCGCACCTGGGAGCGTCCACCCTGGAGGCCCAGGATCTGGTGGCTTCGGAGATCTGCACCGGGGTCCGGGCGGCGTTGGTGGAAGGCGACCTGTCCCGGGCCCTGAACGCCCCGAAGATCGGAGGGGAAACCCTGCGGAGGCTCCGGCCCCTTCTGAGGCTCTCGGAGCAGGTGGGACGGCTGGCGTGCGCCCTTTCCCGGGGTGGGATCAAGAGCGTGGAGGTCCGCTATGCCGGTGAGGGCGAGGACGGACTCGTTCCCGTCTCCTCGGCGGTCCTCACCGGCCTCCTCACGGAGATCCTGGGTGACGATCAGGTGAACTTCGTGAACGCACAGCACCTCACGGAGTCACGGGGGATCGAGGTGACCACCTCCACCGTTTCCCGACAGGCGGACTACTCCGAGTTCGTGGAGGTGCGTCTGGGAGCGGAGCAGGGGGATGTGCGCATCTCGGGAGCCCTCCTGGGGTCCAGGCATCCCCGGATCGTGCAGATCGACGAGTTCAAGATCGACATGGTTCCGGAGGGGAGCATGCTCGTGCTCTGGAACCGGGACGTTCCTGGAGTCATCGGGAAGGTGGGCAACCTTCTGGGATCGTTGGACCTGAACATCGCTGGCTACCACCAGGCCCGTCTGGGGCCGGGCGGACAGGCGCTGGCCGCCGTCTCGGTGGACGGCGAGATCACTCCGGAGGTGGTGGCCACCCTCCGGGAGATCGACGAAGTGACCGACGTCCGGGTAGCGGAGCTGGACTGACGGCCTCAGGGCCGGATCACATTGTACCGCCTCAGGATCTCCGTCGCCTCGTCCACGGGGAGGGCCTCCGCAGTGGAGCCCATCCCGTGGACGGTGGTGGCGGTGAAGAGGGAGTTGTAGATCGCCTCCTCCGTAGCTTCCACCACCGCCTGGAAGAGGGATGAGGTCTGGGGATTCGTCAGCTCGGTGAGGGCCAGCCGGTCCTCCCCTGACGGTCGTCGCACCTCCGGGGCCGTGGAGAAGGCGATGACGTAGTCGCCGGAGCCGTTGGAAATGAAGGAGCCGGTGCGGGACAGGCCCAGGATGGCGCGGCGGGCGAGCCGCTCCAGGTTCCGGTCCGAGAGGGGAGCGTCCGTGGCCACCACGATCATGATGGATCCTTGCTCCTCCTCATCCGGCCCCTCCACCGCCTGCCGGAAGGAGTACTGACCCAGCTCCTGGCCCACAGG
>SKZC01000288.1 GCA_007127575.1 Gemmatimonadota bacterium | reverse complement strand
CGATGGCCGTCTTCCAGCCCGCCTGCGCTAGCGCTCCAGCCAGAGGCTTCCCAGCCTGACCCGTGCCGATGATGACCGCATCTAGATCTTCCGTCTTCATACAGGTCGTCTCCCGTGTTCGGACCTCTACCCCGGTGTCCTTTGGTGAATGCTCGCCTCTTCCGGGAAGTTCCCGGCCTCCACGGCCCACCCGTCCAGGACGGAACCTCTGCCACTGATCTTGTACAGGTCTATATGGCCATGGAGCACGTGCAGTCGGACCCGGATGGAGGAAATGCGATCCGCCTCTACTTCGCGGTGTCTCGGTCCCTCGAGGTCCAGGAACCGTGAGCTTGCCCCGACTCCCCGTCTCAGACGTCCTCCCGTCGCTCAAAGAGGAGCTGTCCGCGCACCACCGGGCCGTGCTGGTGGCTCCCCCCGGCGCCGGGAAGACCACTCTGGTCCCCCTGGCGCTCTTGCACGAACCATGGCTCCGCGAGAAGAAGCTCATCCTCCTGGAACCGAGACGTCTCGCCGCACGGGGGGCTGCCCACCGGATGGCCCACCTCCTCGGGGAAAACCGGCCGGGAGAGACGGTGGGCTACCGCATGCGGTTCGACACGAACGTGGGGCCCCAGACGCGCATCGAAGTCGTCACCGAAGGGGTGCTCGCCCGCATGTTGCAGACGGACCCGGCGTTGGAGGGGGTGGGCGCCGTCGTCTTCGACGAGTTTCACGAGCGATCGCTCCACGCTGACCTGGGCCTGGCTCTCTCACTCCGAACTGCAGAGCTCCTCCGCACCGACCTCCGGGTCCTCCTCATGTCCGCGACCCTGGATCCCGGCCCCATCTCGCGGCTGTTGGGGGAGGCACCGGTTCTGTCCTCCTCCGGCCGTCAATTCCCAGTGGAGACCCGCTATGGGGAGAGGCCGAGGCGTGGGCGGGGCCCAGGTGCACGGGACCCAGTGGAGCGGAGCGTGGCGACGGCCGTAGCCCGGGCCCTGGACGAAGAGGAGGGAGACGTGTTGGTCTTTCTTCCAGGAGCCAGGGAGATTCAACGGACTGCGGATCGGCTCGGCGAGCTGGGCCTGCCCCCCCACACCGACATCTACCCCCTGTTCGGCAACCTTCCGCGGGAAGCCCAGGACCGGGCCGTAGCCCCGAGCTCCCACGGGCGACGAAAGGTGGTTCTGGCCTCGTCCATCGCCGAAACGTCCCTCACCATCGAGGGGGTGCGAGTGGTGGTGGACTCCGGGCTGATGCGGGTCCCGCGGTTCGACCCTTCCACGGGCATGGGGCGGCTCGAGACGGTCCGAGTGACCCGGGACGCGGCGGACCAGAGAAGAGGTCGTGCGGGCCGTACCGGCCCTGGCGTGTGCATCCGACTTTGGCCCCAGGAAGAGGACCGAGGGCTCAGGGCCCGGCGCCGTCCCGAGATCTTGGAAACCGATCTCACGCCGCTGGCTTTGGAGCTGGCGGCCTGGGGGGAGGAGCCTGACGAGCTCGCATGGCTCGACCCACCTCCAAAGCCGGCCCTCCGTCTGGGCTTCGAGGTCCTGAAGGGGCTGGGCGCAGTGGACGAGAGGGGGAAGATCACGAAGCGAGGAAAAGATCTGGCTCGACTGGGAGCTCACCCCCGGATCGGACACCTCCTCGTGAAGGGACGGGAAAGAGGCTTGGGGGCCGCCGCCGCCGACCTCGCCGCGCTCCTGGGGGAGCCCGATGTCTTCAGATGGAGAGATGGTCCCCCCGACCCAGACCTGAGGCTGAGGATGGAGGCCGTCCGGAGAGCCGGGGAAGGCCGAGGGACTCCCACATCGGTGCGAGGACAGCCCGTGGCCTCGGGACGACTGCGGAGGGTGGTGCGACAGGCCCGAAATTGGCGGCGGCGCCTCGGGCTGGATCCGGACAGCCGGACCCGCCCGGAGGACGTGGAGTGGACCGGGTGGCTTTCCGCCTTGGCCTATCCGGACCGCGTGGCCATGAAGCGGGAGGGACGGCAGGGCAGCTTCCGTTTCCGCAGCGGTCAGGGGGGGCGGCTGGACCTACATGGCGCCCTCGCTGACACACCCTGGCTCGTAGCCGCCAACGTCACCTCTCAGGGACGTGGGGGTGACGTCCGCATCCAGCAGGCCGCGCCCGTGACCCGGGAGGAGGTGGAGGAGCTGTTCAGTGACCAGGTGGAAACGGTGGAGGAGGTGGAGTGGGACCCGAACGGGCAGCGTGTCCGAGCCCATCGTCGAGGGCTCCTGGGGGCGTTGGTGCTGGAGGAAGCTCCCTTGACAAACCCCGACCCCGAAGCCGTGGAGAAAGCCCTTCTGGAAGGGATCCGAGAGGCGGGCCTCGGCGTCCTTCCCTGGAGCTCTGGGAGAAAACAGCTTCGGGAAAGACTGGAGTTCTTGCATCGGATGGACCCGGACCAGTGGCCATCGTCATCCGAGGAAGTACTGGCTGAGGAGCTAGACACATGGCTTGGCCCGTTTCTGTCCGGAATGAAGGGCCTACAGGAGCTGAAGGGGCTTCCCTTGGAGCAGGCGCTCCTCTCCCGGCTGCCACTCCGCATCCACCAGGACCTGGACCGGCTCGCTCCCTCCCACATCCAGGTGCCCAGCGGGTCTCGAATCGCGGTGGACTACCAGGATCCAGCCGCGCCCGTCCTGGCGGTACGGATCCAAGAGGTCTTCGGGCTGCAGGACACGCCCAAAGTGGGAGGGGGGCGGATTCCGGTGACCCTGCATCTCCTTTCCCCGGCGGGACGCCCGGCCCAGGTGACCCGGGACCTCGCATCCTTCTGGCGCCAAACCTACTTCGAGGTGAAGAAAGACCTGAAGGGACGCTATCCCAAGCACTTCTGGCCCGAGGACCCCGCCAACGCACCCGCCACTCGCGGCCTTCGGCCGACCTGACGGAGGACGCCCTCCCCCCTCCTGAGGGGCT
>SKZC01000149.1 GCA_007127575.1 Gemmatimonadota bacterium | reverse complement strand
GTAAACGAACAGATCCGGATCAGCCCCGTCCGCCTCATCGACGCCGATGGGGAACAAGTGGGCATCGTCTCCCTGGATACGGCCCGCCAGCGGGCCGAGGAAGCGGAACTTGACCTGGTGGAAGTGGCGGAGGACGCCCGCCCACCTGTGGTCAAGATCATGGACTGGGGACGGCATCAGTACGAGCAGCAGAAGAAGGCCCGAGAGGCCAGAAAGAACCAGAAGACCCAGGAAGTCAAGGAGATCCAGCTCCGCCCGAGGACGGACGACCACGACTTCGAGACCAAGCTGAAGAGGGCCCGCAAGTTCCTGGAAGAGGGGAACCTGGTCCGGGTGGTCCTCCGGTTCCGCGGCCGGGAGCTGCGGCGCCCCGAGGTGGGTGTGGAAACGCTGGAACGGATGTTGGAGGCCACGGAGGATCTGGCCAGAGTGGACAACTTCTCCAAGCGCATCGAGGGCCGCCGCCTGGTTGCGGTCCTGGAGCCTCGGCCGGACGGATGATCCCGGGCCCGGCGTTCCTTCGGCGAGGGATGGCGGCCACCGTGGTCGCCATCCTGGCGCTGGCCCCGGTAGGTCTGGAGTCCCAAACCCAAGCTCCCACCGTGGGCACGGTGGAAACGGGACTCCTCCTCCGGCAGTTGGACGGTGAGAAGCGGGTTCTCATGGTGGGGGCCCACCCGGACGACGAAGACACCAGCCTCCTCACGGCTCTGGCCCGAGGGCAGGGGGCCCGGACGGCGTACCTCTCCCTCAGTCGCGGAGAGGGTGGGCAGAACCTCATCGGCCCCGAGCTGGCCGAGGGGCTGGGAATCGTCCGGACCGGCGAGCTCCTCTCCGCCCGCACGCTGGACGGTGCCGAGCAGTACTTCAGCCGAGCCTTCGATTTCGGCTTCTCCAAGAGCGCGGAAGAGACCTTCTCCCACTGGCCCGCCGAGGAGCTCCTTCGGGACGTGGTCTGGGTGATCCGACGCTTCCGGCCCCACGTGGTGCTCTCCATCTTCCACGGAACCGAACGGGACGGGCACGGTCATCACCAGGCCGCCGGAATCGTGACCCCCCAGGCCTTCGACGCCGCAAGCGACCCGGACCGCTTCCCGGACCAGCTCGTGGGGGAGGACGGGCTGGAGGTGTGGGAGCCCCTCAAGCTCTACCGACTCGTCCGCCGTGAGCCGGAAATGGCCACAGTGCATCTGGAGACCGGAAGGCTGGACCCCCTCCTGGGCCGGTCTCACTTCCAGGTGGCCATGGAAAGCCGGAGTCGGCATCGATCCCAGGACATGGGCGCGGCTCAGCCCGCCGGTCCGCGAAGCGTGGGTGCCGAACTCGTCCGGAGCCGAGTTCCCCTTCCCCCCGACGGGGAAGACGGCTTCTTCACGGGAATCGACACCGCTCTGGTGGCTCTGGCACGGGAGGCGAGCCCCAGCGAGCTCCCGGAGCTGTTGGAATCACTGGAACTCTACCGGGCGGGGATCCGCCGTGCCCATGAGGAGCTTCGGGCGGAAGACCCCTACGGGGTGGTCCGGGACCTGACGGACGCCTCCTCCGCCCTCCATCAAGCACAGGCCTCGTTGGCCGGGGCGACGGATCCGGGGAGCCGCGAGCTCCTCCGGATCCTGAACCGCCGGAGGGAGTTGCTGGCGGAAGCCATCCTCTCCGCCTCGGCGGTGGTTGTGGACGTGCAGGTGGATCGGGACCGGTTGGTGCCCGGGGAACGGGTGGAGCTGGAAGTCCTGGTTTGGAACGGGGGGTCGGATCCCGTGGAAGTGGAGGGAATCGACGTGGGGACCCCGTCGGGGTGGACCGTCCGACACGCCGCACTGACCCTCCAGGATGGAGGGGAGTCTTTCGATCCCCCTCCCTATCCCGAGGAACTCCCGGGTCTTGGCCCCCCGACCCCCGTGGCCCCTACCACGGTTGAACCGGGCACGGTGCAGAGGTGGGTCTACCAGGTCGCCTCCCCGGCGGACCAGGAGCCAACCCGTCTTTACTACCTGAAAGAGGAACGAGAGGGAAGCCTCTACCGGTGGCCCGACGACCGCTCTCTCTGGGGGCTGCCGGCGGACCCGGACCTCATGAAGGCCCGGGTCGCCCTTCGGCAGAAGGGCCAGGAGCTGGGGGCCGTGGAGCGGGCCGCGGTACACGTGGAGGTGGACAAGGCGTACGGCGAGCTCCGGGCCCCCGTCTTCGTGGTCCCCGCCCTCTCGGTGGAGGTGGATCCCGCTGAGATGGCCTGGCCAAAGGACCGGCTCCAGGCCCGGACCGTGACCGTGACGGTGACGAATCACTCCGGCGCCACCCTGGACACCGGACTCCGATTAGAGGCGCCGGAAGGGTGGACGGTGGAACCCGCCGAGAGAGAGGGGCCGGTGGTCGGGGGAGGAGGCGAGGCGGCCTTCACCTTCCACGTCAGCCCCAATCCGGAGGCTGTAGACAACTCCGCCGAGGAGGGAGGCCTCAACCGGTTTCAGGCGGTGGTGAACGCCGGGGGGCGGATGTACTTCGAGGGTCTCACCCTGGTGGATTATCCACATCTGGATCCGGCCCCCCTGCTGGAGCCGGCGGAGCTCAAGATCTCCCGGTTCCCGGTCCAGGTGGTGAACGGCCTCCGGGTGGGGTACCTCATGGGCCCCGGCGATGCCGGAATGGGCGCCCTTCAGGATCTGGGGGTGGAGGTGGAGAGCCTGGATCCCACCACCTTCCGGGTGGGGGATCTGAGTCGTTTCCACGCCATTGTGCTGGGTGTGCGGGCCTACGAGACCCGAACCGACCTCCTGGCCGCCAACGAACGACTCCTGGACTTCGCTCGAGCTGGGGGCACCGTGGTGGTGCAGTACAACAAGTACGAGTATCCGGATGGGGGGTTCGCCCCCTACCCCCTCTCCATGCGCCGGCCTCACCACCGCGTGACGGATCCGGAAGCCC
>SKZC01000224.1 GCA_007127575.1 Gemmatimonadota bacterium | reverse complement strand
CAACTCCCGGCCGTGCCGGGGCTCCGCCAACTGATTGTTGGCCGCCCCGGCCACAATGTCCACAGCCAGGACGGAAAGGGTTTCGTCGTTGATCACTGCGCCCAGGGCGCAGGGGGCGAAGATGTCCGCCTCCACTCCGTAGATCCCGTCGGCATCCACCGCCTCGGCCTGGAACTCGTTCCGGACCCGATCGATGCGCTCCGCATCGATGTCCGTCACCGTGAGGTGAACGCCTTCCTTGGCCAGAAGGGAAGAGAGGTGATACCCCACGTTCCCCAACCCCTGGATGGCCACTCGGCGGCCCTTGAGGGAGGGGTCCCCATAGCGCCGCATGGCGCAGGCCCGAACCCCCTGGTAGACCCCGTAGGCCGTCACCGGGGAAGGGTCTCCCGAACCGCCGTAGACGCCTACCACGGAATCCGTCTCCATCCGGACGTACTCCATGTCGTCCACGGTGGTGCCCACGTCCTCGGCGGTAATGTAGCGCCCCCCCAGGGACTCCACCGCCCGCCCGTGAGCCCGAAAGATGAGCTCTCGGCGCCGGACCTTGTTGTCCCCGATGATGACGGACTTCCCTCCGCCCAGGTTCACTCCGGCCAGGGCGGCCTTGTACGTCATGCCCTGGGCCAACCGGAGGACGTCGGTGACCGCCTCCTCGTCCGTCCCGTAGTTCCAGAAGCGAGTTCCGCCCAGGGCCGGCCCCAGGGTGGTATCGTGGATGGCGATGATCCCTTTGTACCCCAGCTCGGGTTCGGACCAGAACGCAAGCTGCTCGTGCTCACTGGACTCCATGAGTTCGAAGAGGTTCATGGGATCGGTCTTCCTCCCTTCCGAGGACTGTGCACGTTCGGGACGATGGGACGGGAATCCCGCTATCCGCCCCGAGCCTCCTTTACCTCGCGGATGGCCTCCCGGGCGATGACGTGGCGCATGATCTCGTTCGTCCCCTCGTAGATCTCGGGCCCCTTGGCGTCCCGCATGAGCTTCTCCGCCGGGTAGTCCCGCATGTACCCGTAGCCTCCGAAAATCTGAACCGCCTCGTCGGCCACCCACATGGCAGCTTCGCTGGCCGTGAGCTTCGCCATGGCGGCCAGGGCGTTGGGGGAGGGGAAGCCGTTCCCCCTGACCCTTCCCTCCTCACGGAGACGCTGAAGCTCGCCACCGGCCTGGTGGGTCAAGGCTCGGGCCCCGTGGATTCTCGTGGCCATCCCCGCCACCTTTTCCCGGATGGCTCCGAAGTCGGCGATAGCCCGCCCGAACTGCTCCCGCTCGACGGCGTACTCGGCCGCGTGCTCGTAGGCGGCCTGGGCGATCCCCAGCGCCTGGGCGGCGACCCCGATCCGACCCAGGATCACGGACTCCATGGCATACTGAAACCCCCGGGTAGGATCCCCCACCACCGCCTCGTCGGGAACCCGCACCCCATCCAGGTGAACCTCTACGGTTTCCGACGCCCGCAGACCCAGGGTGCGCTCCCGACGTCCCACCCGGTAGCCGTCCGCCCCTCGGTCCACCAGGAACGCCCCCACTCCGTCCGCCCCCTGGGAGTCGGGCCGGGTCCGGGCGAAGACCACCACCAGGTCGGCCCGGTCCCCGTTGGTCACCCACCGCTTGGTTCCCGAGAGCCGCCATCCGCCCTGGACGGACTCGGCACGGGTCTCGAGGGAGGAGGCATCACTTCCGGCCTCCGGCTCCGAGAGGGCGAAGGCCCCCAGCACCTCTCCCGCAGCCAGCTCCGGAAGCCAGCGCTCACGCTGCTCTTCCGCGCCCCTCCGAAGGAGGAGGCCCGCCACCGGACCGTTCTGAATGGCCACGGAAAGGGCCACCGACGCGTCCCCCCACGAGATCTCCTCCAGCGCCGTAAGGTAGGTGACCAGGTCCAGATCCAGTCCCTGGTAGCGCTCGGGGATCAGCATTCCCATGAACCCCAGCTCCGCCACCTTGGCAAGGATCGTGGGGTCCAGCGCCCGCTCCGCGTCCCACGCCTCCGCCTGCGGCCGGATCTCCCCCTTCGCGAACTCCCGCGCCAGGGCGCGGACTTCGAGCTGCTCCTGGGTGGCCATGGACGCCCTCCCGCATCAGTCGTAGGAATAAAAGCCCCTTCCCACCTTCCTTCCCAACCATCCTGCAGCGACGTACTTCCGGAGAAGGGGACAGGGGCGGTAGCGATCATCCCCCAACTCCCCGTGAAGGACCTCCAGGATGTTCAGGCACGTGTCCAGCCCAATGAGGTCCGCCAGGGTCAGGGGCCCCATGGGGTGGTTCGCTCCCAGCTTCATCACCGTGTCGATGGCCTCCGCCTCCCCCACTCCCTCCATGAGGCAGAAGATGGCCTCGTTGATCATGGGCATGAGGACCCGGTTGGCGACGAAGCCGGGGTAGTCGTTCACCTCCACGGGGGTCTTGCCCAATCGGCGGGAGAGTTCCAAGACCGCCTCGGTGGTGACGTCGGAGGTGGCCAGACCTCGGATTACTTCCACCAGCTTCATCACCGGAACGGGGTTCATGAAGTGCATCCCCACCACCTGCTCCGGGCGTTGGGTGCAGGCACCGATCTCGGTGATGGAGATGGACGAGGTGTTGCTGGCCAGGATCGCCTCCGACGGGGCGTGTTCGTCGAGAGCCCGGAAGATCTCTTCCTTGAGCTCCATCCGCTCCGGGACGGCCTCCACCACCAACTCCACCTCGGAGACTCCCTCAGGAACGGCGGACACCGTTCGAATACGGCTCAGGGCATCCGCCTTCGCTTCGGGTGTGAGACGCTCCTTGCGGATCTGACGATCCATATTCCGGGAGATGCTCTCCAGGGTGGTCTCCAATTGCTCCGAGGAGACGTCCACGAGACGGACGTCCAACCCCGCCGTGGCGGCTACATGAGCGATGCCTCCCCCCATGGTCCCCGCCCCGATGACTGCGATCCGTT
>SKZC01000234.1 GCA_007127575.1 Gemmatimonadota bacterium | reverse complement strand
CTACGACGGCCGGGGCTTCGTGGCCCACGAAGAGGTGTTCCGGGTCATGGGGCGCCGGACGGGCTCCTCCACCACCGCCGATTACGACCGGTACGTCTGGGCCCCCGGGGCCCTCCACCCCGGCGGTGTGGAGCCCGGCCTCTCGGGTCATTGAGACCTCGGTGGGGGGCGCGAGGGATCGTGCCGAGGCGGATAGGTTATAAGGAGCTGCCAGGGCCCTTTGGGTTCACGGAGACCGGTCCTCGGGCCGGTCCTGCGGCCCCGGCTCCTGGCCGACTTCCAAGCCCCCCTCGAGGAGTGGGATCATGTCTTTGCCAGGCACATCCTTCCTTTCCGGCCGAGCCGTTCTGACGCTCGTCGTCGTCGGCTGGTTGGGCATCGCTTCCGGCTGCGCTTTGCTTCCCGGTCAGGAGCCCCGGGGTTGGACCGTGGGGTCCGACGACAACGGGGACATCACCCTCCAGGTCTACAACGACAATGCCAACGACGCCCGGATCTACCTTCTCTGGAATGGGGACCGTCGGCGTCTGGGATTCGTGAGCTCCAAGACCAGCGAAACGTTCCGGACTCCGTGGAGAGCGGCGGACCTCCGAATCGAGGTGGACTTCCTGGCGGGACGCGGGTTCGTCAGCGATCCCTGGCCGGTGTCCCCGGGAGATCGAGTGGACTTCCGCATACCGGTGGGCCGATGAAGGTGCAGGCGTCTACCGGAGGGCGTTCCTGATGGAGGTTCGGGCACCGGTTTCCGTAGGGGAGCTGCTGGACAAGATCTCCATCCTGGACATCAAGGCCCAGCGGATCCAGGACCCGGATAAGCTCAAGAACGTGGAGCACGAAAGAGACCTTCTCAACCAGGAGTGGCGCCGGGTAGGGCCCGCTCCCGGCGAGGACCCTGAGGTGGACCGTCTTCGGGCGGAGCTGGCCCAGGTGAACGAGGAACTCTGGGAGATCGAGGACGCCATCCGGGACAAGGAGAGAGAGGGCGTCTTCGACGAGGAGTTCATCGAGTTGGCCCGGAGCGTCTACCTCACCAACGATCGCCGGGCCCAACTGAAGAAGGACTTGAACCTCCGGATGGGGTCGGACCTCGTGGAAGAAAAGTCCTACGCTCCCTACTCCCCGAGTTCGTAACTCCCCTCTCCGCGTCGTACTTTCCCTTCCTTCGCTACTCCCATGCGGAGAGCCCGGCGGTGCGGAGCTCCGGGGGGGCCACCACCGGTCGTCCCGCCTCCAGCTCCGCCACCAGGGTGTCGAGGCGGTCCATCACCGCTCCCGCTGGGATGAGGTCCATGACCCCAGGAGCCTCCAGCTTCGTGCCCCAGGGGAGCGCCTTCGGGTCCTTCCCCAGGTGCCGGGCCGCCTCTCGGAACCTGTTTTCGCACCAGCGGAGGCTCCGGTAGGGCCCGCTCCGTTCGGGGTCCGTGGCGGCGTAGAGACCCAGCACCGGAGTTCCTACGGCGCTGGCCATGTGGGCGGGTCCCGAATCCGGGCTGAGGAGGCCTGAGGCACGCTGGAGGACCGCAAGGAAACTCTTCAAGGTGTCCCGCCCCACCAGGTTCGTCACCGCCGCCGCCGGCAGCCTCTCCTCAATCTCTCGGGCCAGCACGCGTTCCTCCCGACTGGGTCCGCCGCAGAGGAGGATCCGCATCCCGTGTCGGTGGATGGCGTGGGTGGCTACCTCAGCGTAGCGCTCGACGCTCCAGTTCCGTAGCGGGTGACTGGATGCGGGGCTTACCACCAAGACCCGCTCCCCATCGGGCACGTGCGTCCGGGCGAAGGCCCGGTCCTCCGAGGATACGGGAATGTCCCAACGGAGACCCCTGGGATCCGCTCCCACCTGCCGCGAAAAGGAGGCGAACCCCTCCAGGACGTGGGCGCCCGGATCCGGGGGGAGCTTTCGGTTGACGAAGAGGTGCTGAAGGTCACGGGAGCGGGCCCCGTCGAAGCCCATCCGGACCCGGGCCGGCAGGGACAGGCTCACCAGGTTCGCCCGAAGGGACGCGTGCATATGCAAGAGCACGTCGAAAGACCGCTCCTCCCGCAGTCGCCGCGTCAGGCTGGACAGCTCCCCGACCCCTCCCCCTTTGCGGAAAACCCGGGTCCGAACCCCGTCGAGGTCACCCAGGAGCTTGGCCTCCACGCTCCCCATGACCCATGTGATCCGGGCGTCGGGCCAACGCCGCTGAAGAGCTCGAACGGCGGGGACCACCTGCACGGCGTCCCCGATGGCCGAGAGCCGGAGGACGCAGAAGCGCGGAGGGTCGGAGAGGGGGATGGCGGTAAACGTGATGCTTCTACGGAAGCGCCAGAGCCACGAGGCGCGCGGTGACCCCCGAGCCGGCCACCGGGAGGACGATGTACTGCGTCCCCTCGTGAAGGTACGTCATGGGGGCCGTGTTCGTGTTGGCCGGGATCTGGACCTTCCCCACTTCCTCTCCGGTGGCTTTGTCCACCGCCTGGAGGTGGGGCTCGCCTCCCCGTCCCTCGCCGTAGATGAGGAGGGACCGGGTGAGGAGCACGGTGGCGTGGGAGCGCTGGCCTGTGTTCCCCACATCCACACCTTCTAGCGCCGGGTGCTCCCGCACCTGCTCCGGAGTGTCCCCGTTGGGGATCCACCAGAGGTGCTCCCCGGAGTTCAGGTCGATGGCGGTGATCCGGCCGTAGGGGGGCTTCCAGATGGAGAGCCCCTGTACGGTGCCGACGCCTCCCGGCCCCTGGGTTGCGTAGCGCATGTTGGACTCGGGGTGAACCTCGGTCCCGGGAAGAAGACGTGGCGCACTACACCCCTTGATGGAAGCCACGTAGAGAACTCCCGTTTCTGGATCCACCGCAGCCCCCCCGGGGATGTTCGCCCCCCCGTTGGGGCCGGGGCAATGGATGGAGGCCTGGGTCCCATCGGGACCATTGGCCACCGACGGAGGATT
>SKZC01000323.1 GCA_007127575.1 Gemmatimonadota bacterium | reverse complement strand
GTCTTCCTCCGACGGGAGAGGCTTCACCTCGTGGACGCCGACGGACGGATCCAGGGCCCGCCAGACCTCGTGGTGGAGGTTCTGTCCCCCTCCACCCGGGCGTACGACCGGCACCTGAAGCGGAAGCGGTACCTGGGAGCCGGGGTTCCCGAGGTCTGGATCGTGGACCCGAAGGACGAAGCCCTGGAGGTCTGGACCGGGAGAGCAAGCGAGCCGAGGAAGTGCCGGGATGTGGTGGAGTGGGCTGTCGGTCGCCACACGTTACCCATCCAGCTCGAAAGGCTGTTCCGGACACGGCGCTCGCCGTGATCCGGGACGGGACGGCGAGGTAGCTCCCTCGCAGCATCCGCGTACCCCCTGAACCCCCTCTTCGCACCACAAGGCGGCCCCCCGGCCGCCCACCCTAGCCCCTGTCGCAGTTCCACCGACCTCGTAGTCCCCTGAGACGATCCCGTGCTGAACGACCCGCCAAACACCCGAACCGACGTCTCCCGGCACCTCCCCCTCCTGAACGCCCTGGGGGCCGCCGGACACGTCTCCCAGCGCACCCTGGCCCAGCGTCTGGACATCGCCGTGAGCCTGGTGAACCGCCTGATCCGGGAGCTCCTGGATGGGGGCTACCTGGAGGTGGCCGACGCCTCGGTGCGCCCCTTCGCCTACCGCCTCACCAGCCGCGGGGAGGAGTACCGGCGGGACCTGAGCTACCGGCGCTACCGGAGCGTGGTGGGGGACTTCCGGGCCGTCCAGAGATCCATCCGGAGCGCTCTCCAGCGGATCCGCACCAACGGCACCGAGCGCCTGGCCCTATACGGCGCCGGAGAGATCGCCGAGGTGGTCCTCCCCCTGGCCCGGGAGACGGGGTTTCATGTGGTGGGGGTGGTGGACGACGACCCGGAAAAGCAGGGGCGGAAGTGGGACGGGCTCACGGTCCGCTGCCCCACCCGGCTGGACGAGCTGGCCCCCGACGGGGTCCTCATCACCACCTTCCGTCACGCCCAGGAGATCCGGGACCGCCTGGCCGAGGCGGAGCCCCACTCCGTGCCCGTGCTGGAGCTGTGAAGAGGGATACCGCGTCGAGCTTTCCCGGGCCCGGAAACCGGCACAGTTATGCGCCGGGCACCGTGCAGGAGCGTCGCGTTAGCTAGATCGGCGACAGAGTGGACAACCTGTACACCGATCAGTAGGACACACCGGCCTACTTTGTCGCTTCAGTCTCGGGCCGCCACTCCAGATTCAACTCCCGCTTCGACTCCGCGCAGTCCCGCAAATAGAGATTAATCAGGGTCTGGTAGGGGATCCCCGTCTCTTCCGCGAGCCCCTTGAAGTACTCAACCGTGCGTTCATCAAGACGGATGGTCACGCGACGCTTCAACCGCTTCGCGTACGGGTTCTTCTTGGCCTTAGAAAAGTCGTATTCAGCTTGCATCGCTCACCTCAACCGGCTCTGGTACTGCTTCGCCTCGTGGCGGGTCGCCTTCCTGGCGGATATGATCCGGATCACGTCTCTGCTACCCAGGGTGTGTACGACGACGAGAAGACGGAGCGACTGACTCAAACCGAGGAGAATGAAACGCTCCTCTCCCGACCGGTGATCCGGGTCCTCGACAAGGAGACCTTGTTCGTCCCAGAACACGGTCTTCGCCTCCTCGAACGAAATGCCGTGTTTCTGCTCGTTCGAGTCCGCCTTGGCGGGGTCCCACTCGAAGCGGATCTCCGTCATGCATCAGTGTACACATCACATGTGTACCGCACAAGCAGCGATCCCGTTCCATACGAGTTAGGCGCTGTTCGGGCTTCCGGACCGTCCCTGGTCCTCTTCCGATCCAGCCCTGCCGACTTGACGAGCACCCCTCAGTAATGTACAGCGTTCATGTACATATACCGAGGAGCGGTCATCATGCCCGTCAAGACTACCTATACGCATGCGAGAGCCAACCTCGCCAAACTCTGGAACGATGTCGAGAACACGCGCGAACCCGCAATTCTCGAACGTCGCGGCCATGAGGCCATGGCCCTCCTTCCAGCAGACGAGCTGTCCAGCCTCGAGGAGACCGCGTACCTGCTCCGCTCGCCAAACAATGCCGTGCGCCTCCTCTCCGCACTTCTCCGCTCCCGGCGCGAGGAGGCGGCTCCCGTCGATCTCGAACGCCTCGAGGAGGAACTCGGGCTGAATGAGTCTGTCTGACTCCTCATGTCGTCCAAGCGGAAAGGGTCTCCCTCTCCAAGGCGGCGGACCACCGTCATCCAAGACGAGTGCATGGAGGACTTCGAGCACTGGGTCCGCACCGACCGGAAGGTGGCCCTCAGGGTCCTCCCGCTCATGAAGGAAACCCGAAGAGATCCCTTTCGAGGAATCGGCAAACCAGAGCCCTTGAAGCACCTGGGTCCTGACGTCTGGTCCCGTCGGATCACCGCTCAGGACCGACTGGTCTCCCGAGTCACCGACGTCTCCGTCCATTTCCTTCAGGCGCGCTACCACTACTGAACCGCCTCTTCCTACCCGCTCCACCGTCCCTCGGAGATGCAGCAGAAGGTCCTGGACTGCTTCGACGGCGTGGTGGGCCGGGGCTGTGGACGGGAGTCCCAACGGGACATGGAGGTGGCCTACTTCGGTCCCCATGTTTGGGCTGGCTCGTCCGGACCCGGACCGATGGGACGAAGGATTCCGCCGGCGGAGGGTGCGATGAACTGCGTTGTATGCCATGGCCAGGACATAGAAGTTCGTGAAGTCAAGGAGGAGGTTCGCCTCGACCAAGACCTCAACTACGTGCCGATCCAAACTCGAGTTTGCCTCGATTGCGGTGAGCGCTACTATGACCGCGCCACCTTGAGGTACCTCGAGGTGGTGGAGGAGGAGATTCGATCCGGGCGGGTGAAGGTTCGGGAGGTGGGGAAGGTATTGGCCTACGGGTGACCGCGGTTCTGTG
>SKZC01000424.1 GCA_007127575.1 Gemmatimonadota bacterium | reverse complement strand
GTCTTGCAGTCCTGGTCTAGGCGGAGCTCCGAAAGCGATGCCTTGCGCATCGGTGAGGGGCTCCAACGACGATCCAGGGCCGCCCCCCCCCTTCTCCGTACCGGTTGAGGCGGCAGGGAGCCCCCTCGGTCGTTGGCTCCCCTCGACGTAGCCTGCGCTATGCCTTCGGGTCGCCGCCTACGAGGCGGCTCCCTGGCGCTCCCAACGGTGGCGCCCTGTACTTCTTCAACAGCCTTCTAACCCAGACCACGCCGAACCACGGGAGGCGTCGGTGGTCAGGGTCACCGGGCGTTGTGCGTGTGGTGACTCCCGGCAGTATGCGTCCGCTCAGAACTCGTAGCGGAGCCGGACGAGTGCCATTCGGCCGATCTCCGGCACCCCGGCGAAGCTCCGGTACTCCGAATCGAAGGCGTTCTGGACGCTCAGGTGGACGGAGGCCCCCGGAAACCACGGTAGCTGATACCCTGCCATGACGTCCACCAGGGCAAAGCTCTCCACGCACGGCTCCACCAACGTTCCGGTGTCCCCCAGACACGCCGTAGCCACGTATGGGGCGGACAGCACGGGGAACTCGTTGTTGTAGCGCACTCGCAGCTCTCCATTGAGCCCGGAGCGGCGGTCCCGGAAGGAGACGAAGGAGGTGAGCTTTGTCGTGGGCGCGTTCAGGGCGATCTGCTCTCCGTCGGTTTCAAAGTGATCCTTGCTGGCCCAGGAAAAGCTCCCCCCCACGGTCCATATGTCGTCCAGGAGGAACCGAGCCGCCAGGTCCACCCCGGAGAGGTTCACCTCACCGAAGTTCCGGTAGGTCACCAGGAAGTCGGAGCGCCCATCCACCGACGTCACCTCGTCTGAGGAGAGCACACCCAACGGAAGACTCGCCATGGCCGTGATCACATCCTGGGCCGCCGCCTGAGCCTGCTCCTGCGGGAGGCCGAGCCCCATGAAGTGACCGGTGAGGGAAGGCCCCAGATGTGCCGCCAGACTCTGTCCCTCCAGGTGAAGAAGGGGTGTCACCGGCCGAAGGGCGGAGATGAAGTTCCTTCGCTGAGAGTGCCACACGTCGGCGGAGATCTGGAGCCGGTCGGCCAGAACCCCCGAATAGCCCACCTCGTACGTCGTCGTCGTGGACTCTCGGATGGGATCGAACCGGAACGGTTCTTCTCCCGTCAGGGGGCGAGGGGCGTCGAACGCCAGAACATCCCAGTACGCCTTCCCCACCTCCCCACCGGTGGGAGTCTGGCCTGCAAGGAAGGCCGCCGTCTCGTCGCCCACCGCTCCCTGGGCCCTGAGAACGCCCACCGCAAGCTGCCACAAGACCGCCGGATCCGCCGGAAGCAGCCGGTGAGCGCCTTCCGGATTGAAGGGGGATCGCATCCCAGTGAGGCTCCCATCGTCCCTGCGGAAGGAGAACCCCACCCCCCCCGTGCCCTGGGCCCGAAGCCCGTAGCCCAACCCGGCCAGGGTCTGGTCGGGGAAGGGGCCTGCATTGATGTCCAGGAAAAGATTCACCGACGTGGGGGTGGAGAAGGCCCGGTTGTACGTAGCCCGAAAGCTCTGACCCTCTCTGGGACTGTAGACGAGAGCCGCCCGAGGGGAAAAGACCCCACTGTCCAGCTCGGAGTGCCAATCCGCTCGACCGGCCAGGACCAGGTCCAGAGTGGGTGTGAGTGAGGTCTCGGACTGGAGGTAGAGACCAAACTCGTCGTAGGTGTCGTCGTCTTCATTTCGTCCATGGATCGTGCCCCGCGTCTCCGGCATGGTCCGGAGGTAATCCACGCCATATGTGAAGCTCTGCCGTCCCTCGGCCAGCGAGAGCCGATGCTGGAGCTGAGAGACGAAAAGAGAGGACTCGTCCACGATGGGGGCCCCATCCCGGAGGGTGAAGGTCTCCCCCGCATCACTGGTGTTCAGGTACGCCTGAGCGAAGAACCGGTCCCGGGTGAGCCGGGCCTGATAGTAGCTGTAGACCCAGTCCTCGACCTGGCCGGCCCCCACCCCCGTGAGCTCGATCCCGCTCGCGGCCTGGGTTCGCCCCACCGACAAGACGGCCGTGGTGGCGTCGTCCACCTGCCAGTCCGCCCGGACCTCAGCCGCGAAGCGCTCCAGAGAAAAGTCCCGGGCTCCGATCCGGGTCTCGGGGTCCTGTTCCAGAGCCTCTTCCCGAGCCCGCTGCTCCACAGGATCCTCATATTCCCACTCATGACCGCGGAGGTATTCCCCCGACGCCTTGATTCCGAAGTTGGAGGTCAGGAGGTGGCTTGTCCGGAAGGTCCCCTGAAAGACGTTCCGCTCGCCTCCGCTAACCGAAAAGGAGCTCCCCTGATGGTCCAGCGGCGAGCGGGTGAACACGTGGAGCACGCCGTTGGCAGTGTTGGGCCCATACAGGGCGGAGCCGGGACCCAGGACCACCTCCACCCGCTCGATGTCCTCATCGGTGGTGGGGGCGAAGTGGAGGAGGTTCACCCGGAGAGACGGAACCCCGGCGATCCGGTGGTCCGTCAGCATGTGGAGCGCCCCTGAGAAGATGTTGTTGAACCCTCGGGTCACCAGGTTGGCCGACTGGATCCCGTGGGACGCGATGTCGAGCCCCGGCACGGACCGAAGGTGGTCCGTCGTGGCCACAGAGGGTCGGGCCCGAATCTCCTCCTCGTTCACCAGGGCCACGGAGGCCGGGGCGGCCACCGCCTTCTCCTCCCGGCGAGAAGCGGAAACCACCACCGGATTCAGCAGCAGTGCCCGAGAGACCAACGACACGACCACCTCCTCCGTCGCCCCTTCCCCTACCCGGACCGGCTCCACTCTCTGGGTGGTGTAGCCGATCATGGAGACCACCACGGCGTAGGTACCGGCGTCCACGGAAAATTGGAACTGGCCCTGGCTCCCGGTGAGGGCACTTCCCACCTGATCCCCCCCGGCCGCGACCGCCGTTACGCC
>SKZC01000242.1 GCA_007127575.1 Gemmatimonadota bacterium | reverse complement strand
GGGAGAGCCGGCGCCGGGAGGCGGCGTCCTCGAGATGGAGGAGGGCGCTTCCCAGGGTGGAGTTCAGCTCGTCCACCGTCCCATAGGCCTCCACTCGGGGATCGTCCTTGGGGACCCGGCCCCCCCCGAAGAGGCCTGTCTCTCCGGCGTCGCCGGTTCGGGTGTAGATCTTCACGGCGCCGGACCTCAGCGGAGCTTGGTGAGGCGTCGGAGCTGAGCGGCCCGCTCCAGGAGGGCCTCGGCCCCCTGGGCCTTCTCCTCCTCCCCTGCTGCGGCGGCCCCCAGCTCCCGGCGGAGGGCGACGAGCTGCCCTCGGAGGTCCAGGAGGATCTCCAGGTAGAGCTGCTCCCGACGGAAGTCGAAGTCCAGCTCCTGCATCCCCGCCTCGTCCCCCTCCTTCTGGGCCCCCTCGAAGGCCTCCCGGTAGAGGGTCTCCAGATCGTCCAGGATCCGGCGCCGCTTACGCACCTTCCTCCTCCCTCGCCGTCGCACCCACCCCGGGGGGAGGGCTGTCGCCTCGGATGGCCCGGCCTCCGGGTCCCTCCACGAAGTAGGAGCGGATGGCGTTCTTGAGCTCGTCGAAGTGATCGTCGAAGTAGTGGTTTGACTTGGGGATACGGTGGAGTGTCACGTGGTCTCCCAGCTCCTCCGCCACCTGGGCTGCCCGCTCTCCGTCACCGAATTCGTCCTCCTCCCCCTGGACCACCAGGACGGGCCGGTGGGCCTGGGCCAAAAAGGAAAAGTCGTGCATGTCCAGCGGCAGGCCCATAGCCAGAAGGGCCCGCACGCGGGGGTCGTCCACGCCCACCCGGGCGGCCACCGCCGAGCCGAAGGAGAACCCGCCCAGGATCAGGGGAAGCCTGGGGCTATGTGCCTCCATGAACTCCAGCGCCGCCCGGACGTCCTCCCGCTCCCCCTCCCCCTCGTCGTAGGAGCCGGTGCTCGTTCCCACGCCCCGGAAGTTGAACCGGAGGACCTGGAGGCCCGCCTCGTTCAGCGCCTGAGCGGCGCGGAAGACCGCCTTCGTATGCATGGTGCCCCCATGGAGGGGATGGGGGTGACAGAGCACCGCCGCTCCCACCGGAGTGCCTTCCGGATTTTTCAGGGCGGCTTCCAGGTGACCGTGTTCCACGGGGATCCGCACGGGGACTTCCTCGGTATTAATGGATGAAATCAGGGTGCCGGCTCGCATGCGCTCCGGCGCACCGCTATGTTGACGACCCCCTCGGGAAGGGTCAACCCGACCGCGCACCACCGCCACGGAAGGAAGGCCCCATGGCCACCTCGGACACACGCGCCGCCACCGGCGTCGAGCGAAGGGCGAACCGCCTCTATTGGGAGTCAGATCGGAGCGTCAACGAAATCGCCGACGATCTGGACCTCTCCAAAGGCCGCCTCTACGAGCTCCTCCGTCCCCTGGCTGCGGAGCGCTCCTGTCCCCGCTGCGGGGGCGACCTCCTCTTCGCCAACCGCACCGCCCGGGACCAGAAGCTTCTCTCCTGCGGAAGCTGCGGCCTGAGCGGGAAGGAAGGTGAGCTGGAGGAAGAGTGGAAGGGGGAATGGGAGGAGGAGGATGGGGACGGCCTCTGGGTGGGCTCCGCCTCCGCCCCCGCCGGCTCCGGCGCCCACGACCGGGGCCAGCCCACCCCCTGGCGGGCGCGGGCTTCCTCCGGCCGCGGCCGCATCGCCCTGGGCGGGATCCTCATCGGGGTCGCCGCGGGAGCCGTCCTGGTGGGGTATCTGCGGAGAAGCTAACCCCTACCCGGAGGGTGACATGGCACGTCCATCCCTTCTCGGGCTCACGGCCGCCGCCGTCCTGGTGCTGGCCGCCGTCCCCCTATCCCTCCAGGGGCAAGCCGTGGAGGGGGTGGTGGTGGACGCCGAGACCCAGGCCCCGGTGGAAGGGGCGGTGGTGCGGCTCCTGGATGAGGAGAGCTCCCCCGTCCTCCAGCGGCTCACCGGGGGCGCCGGCACGTTCCAGCTTCCGGCGCCCCGGCCGGGAAGCTACCGGGTGGAGGTGGAGCGCATCGGCTACCTCCCCCACCAGGGCGAGCCCCACACCCTGGAGCGGGGGGAGGTGGTGGAGGAGCGGGTGGCCATCCGCATGAACCCCATCTCCCTGGAAGGGATCTCGGTGGAGGGGGAAGGGCGGTGCGTGGTGCGCCCCGAGGAGGGGGTGCTGGCGGCCCGGCTATGGGACGAAGCGAGGCTGGCCCTCACCGCCACCGAGCTCACCAGCGAGGAGGAGTTTCTCCGCTTCCGGCTCACCCGGTGGCGCCGGGACCTGGACCCCTCGGCCCGACGGGTGGAGACGGACGAGCGGGAGGTGCGGGAAGGGATGTCCACCAACCCCCTTCGTAGCGCCCCCGCCGAGGAGCTCCGGGACGAGGGCTACATCCGGCCCACCCCGGACGGAGGCCACATCTACTTCGTCCCCGACGCCGAGGCCCTTCTCTCCGACGCCTTCCTGGACAGCCACTGCTTCTTCGTGGAGGAGGGAGAGGGCGACGACGGAGAGCCCCTTCTGGGGCTCCGCTTCGAGCCCACCCGGGACCGGAACCTCCCGGACGTCCAGGGCGTCCTCTGGTTGGACCCCGCCACCTCCCAGCTCCGGCACATGGAGCTGGACTACACGGACTACCCCTACGACATCCCCACCCGGCAGCTCGGCGCCCGGGTGGACTTCCAGCGACTCCCCAACGGCTCGTGGGTGGTCCGGCAGTGGTGGGTCCGGATGCCCCGGGTGGGGCTGCATCGCTCCCAGTTCGCGGGCCGGGAGCTGGAGAGCTACGAGCGCGACGCCTTCGCGCACTACGTCAAGAACGAGGACTACTGGGGCGAGCGTCCCGGTCAGCCCGACCGGCTCGAGGTGACCTTCATCGAGGAGGAAGCACCGATGGTCACGGCCTTCCAGGAGGGCCGGACCGACATCAT
>SKZC01000022.1 GCA_007127575.1 Gemmatimonadota bacterium | reverse complement strand
CCGCTCCAGCGTCGTTGCTCCTCCTCGACGTAGCGCTGCTATGCCTCGTCGTCGCGCCTACCTGGAGCGGCGCTCCGACGCTCTCGGTGTCAACACGGACTTCCGCAACGAGGTACTAGCTTTGGGATTGACTCCCTGAATCCTCCCGCGCGTGAGACTGGAATCATCCATCGTCCAAGCCCACCACCGCCTGCCTGGCCCGAGCCTTCAACCTTTTCAACTGCCCATCGAACGCAACGCTGGTAAGTCGTATTTTCCATGGCCAGTTGCCCCTACGGACAGTCCGCCCCCGATTTGGTCCAGGGCACCCTCCATTCGGGCTAACCAGCGCGACGGCTATCTTATTGGTTCATAGCGCATCGCCACCGCTCCCGAGTCGAACTCCGACCGGCCCACGAGCTTCAAGTCCACATGCTTCGTTAGCCCCGCAAGCAACGTCGGACCGCGGCCCGCCAACCTTGAGTGCACCACGAGCTCGTACTCATCGATCAATCCCAGCTCCGCCAAGGCCAGCGGGAGCGTCACGCCTCCCACATGAAGCCCTTTACCCGATTCCCGCTTGAGCTGATGAACGGCCTCCCCCAGATCCCCGCGCAGGAGTTCCGCGTTCCAATCGACCCGCTCCAGGGTGCTCGAGACGACGTACTTCCTTGTCTCGTGGATCGTCCGGGCAAACGGCTCCATCCACGGTTCCATCCAATCAGGTATCACTCCCGTCTCTGCCGGCTCTCGCCACGCTTCCTCCATCATTTGGTAGACCACGCGACCACAGAGGAGTGCGTCGGCCTCCGCAAGGTTCTCGGTGTGGTAGCGATGCAGATCTTCGTACACCGGGACCGCGCGGTGATCGCAGCAACCATCCAGCGTGACGTTGATGGAATACCGAAGAAGTCGCATCGGGTTGAGCCTCCGCTATCGTGGATCCTTAGCCCCAACAAGAGCACGTTACCCTCCCAAACCGCCGGTCCGTCCTGAAAGGGAATGTCGTATAACGCATCAGGGGATTTCGAACTTGCGTCCTGGCGCGGCTGGTGCCCCGCACGAGGTGTGACAGCCGGAAACCTAGCATAGAGGGCTCGTCAGGGCCCGGAAGCGGCAATGCCTCACTTATGAGACGCTCCGCGTACCAGCAATCCACCAGGCCTCACCGCCACAGCTTCAACCGCCCACGTAGAGATACCATTCGACGTAAGCCACATCTGATCCCGTGTCATTTCTCACCAGGAGCACGCCTTCGGTGTCTGCCCACAGTGGATGGCTTCGCGGCGGCAACGTCAGGCTCCCGAGCGATTGGAGGGGCACCGTATCCCCGTTGTCCACCGTCGAACCTTCCTCGAATATCACCCATCGGCGAACAGCCGGCAGCTCCCCCGATGGGAGACTTTCCGGTGGTGGTTCAGTCAGGCCGATCCAGACCCGTCCCGCTGCATCCCCAAACACGGCCGCAATCGGCGGGACGCCCTCCGGATATTCTCGTTCTTCGAAATCAGCCCGCCACAGCTCTCGAATCTCCGGATCAACCACTCGATCTAGCTCCACACGGTGTAGAGAGTCGATCAGGGCACGGCTAAAGGGTCGGTCCTCGGCCATGATCCGCACGATCCGGTCCAAACCTCGCTCCAGATCGAAGTGCCGAGCCTCAAAGGAAAGCCGATCTGCCGTCCATACTCCGCGTCTCGACGGCCAGGCGAATCCTTCTCCCCACCACCATCGACCCTGAACATTGACCGACACGACCCGACCCGCATCCGAACGCTGGATTTGGATGGCGCGTTCCGTCCCAAGAGTTGTTCCAAGAGAAGGACCTGCATCACCATCCGGGGTGACCGGTACGACCTGCCATGTTTCCCGGACCCTTCCCCGGTTCCCCAGATCCTCCTCCGTAGTCGTCGCCCCCAGGGCCAGCACAGCACCGCCTGGAGATAGTGCGACGCGACGCACTGTCCGTATTCCCCCAGGATCCCGAAGGGTCCGCTCTCGCTCCAACGTTCCTTCCTTCGAAAACCAGTTCAATCGGTGGGATCCTCGGTCCCAGACGAGGAGGGTATCGCCAGAAAGAGCGACGAGTCCAACAGGGGATCGAAACTCCCCAGGCCCATCCCCTTCCGTCCCTATTCGCTGTACAAACCGACCGGACGGATCAAATACACGGACCTCGGGGGGAACTTGCTCCAAGACCACGAAGCCGCCATCCGAGAGCCTGGCCGCCGCAACCGGTCGAGTCCACTGGTATTCTGCTGCTCCTTCGACCACTCCAATCCGAACGCCCGGGGCCTCGGCTAATCGGATGGATGCAGCACGCTCGAGTACACTCGCCGGAAACTCCTGGATCACCACATGGGCCGAGTCCCTGACTACCGGCTCAAGTGTCACCCCGGTGCCTTCGCCGCATCCCGAAAGCAGCCCTGAGGCCAGTAATGCCCAGACGAGTAACGGCCCCAACAGTCGCAGCAGCAGTGGATTCATTGGGCGCACTGGAGATAAGGTAACCGCAAGGGTGTCGTCTCTTCTCAGACCGTCGGGTAGCGGAGTGTCGCATCACGAATCAGGGGGTTTCCGAGCTTGCGGCCTGGCGCGGCTCGTGCCTCGCACGAGGCGTGACAGGACGGAGGTTGGGACGCAGGGGTGGCGCGCCAGCCGCCCCGGAGCCGGAAACCCTCACCGTCGGGCGCTCTGGCAGCCCCCCGACCTGAGTGATACATCCCTTCAGGACCCTGCATCAGTGAGCGCCGTGTCCATCATGGTCGTGGCCGTATCCACGCTCCATATCGTAACGGAGGATCTGCTCATGAGTGAGCAGCGCCGTGGTCTGGAGATGGGCCTCGAGATGCACGTACCTCACTCCCCCCTCGAGAGCCCCGATCGACATGACGAGGTCCTGCACTTCCCCTTCCGTTGCCGATCGGCCTTGGAACAGCTCATCCAGCTCTCGTTCCGCTGCAACCAGGCGGCT
>SKZC01000216.1 GCA_007127575.1 Gemmatimonadota bacterium | reverse complement strand
GGCAGCGTCCGCCGCCGCGACCTCCACCTCTTCAGGGAATTCTCTGGGCAGGCCGTGCCCGTGCAGGATGGCCAAGACATCCACACCGGGCTCGTCCGGTGACCCGAGGACTCGCTCGACTTCTCCCACCGGGTTGAGCTTCTTCGACCCGTAGGAGGTGATGCGGGCCACCACGATATCCCCCTCCCGGGCTCCGTCTTCCGTGCCTGCGGGGACGAAGACGTCCTTGGGAACCCGCGGGTCCTTGGGGACCACCACACCGAAGCGGCCTCCCTCCTTGAAGGTGCCCACCACCGTGGGGCGCGCCCGCTCCAGGATCTTGAGGACGCGGCCTACCGGATTACGGCCTCTCGGCCGTGCCTCGATCCGAGCCGCCGCCCGGTCCCCGTCCATGGCAGAGTCCAGATTCGAGGAGGGAATGAAAACGTCCGGTGCTTCCCCCCGTTCGTCTGGGGCCAGGAAGCCGTCCCCTTGACGGGTGATGCTGATACGCCCCACCACCAGATTAATCTTCTTCGGGACTGCATAGCGGTTTCCCTTCACTCGGTAGAGGCGCCCCGCCTCCTCCAGTTCCCGGAGAAATCGTTTGAAGTCCTTGTAGTCCCGGTTGGGAAGGTCGAGGGCACGGGCTAGCTCCTTGGGCTTGAGCGGACCTCGTGAGGATTCCTCCAGAACGGCCAGGACCTCTTGTGTCTCGGGCAGGTGTGACGGGTTCACGAGTTAACGACTCCGGGGCTGTCGAAGAGGAAAAAGTGGGACGCACCGCCTCTCGCGCCTACGGGAGAGGCGGACGGCTGAAGGTGACCGGCGGCTGCAGGAACGTCAGAATCCGATCCCGAGGGTGACGTGGACCGGCTCGGAGCCGGTGGCGAGGTTCGAGCGAGCCAGGGACCGGGCGATCCCCAATTCGAAGCGCTCATATCGGAGCCCGAATCCCACGGCTGCGGCATCGGCCTGGGTGGCCCCTCCCAGAATGTAGCCCCCTCGGAGGTGGAGCATGTCCCCGTCCCCGGCGCTGAACTCCGAGCCGAGGTAAACCGCCGGGTCCCCTTGGGACCCGTTCCACCGCTCTTCCACCTCTGCACGGATCCAGAGCCGAAAACCCTCGTCCGGAAGCATGTGGTTCATCACCTCGTATCCGGCGGAGATTCGGATGCGTGAGGGGAGGGGATCCGACTTCTCAGAGTCCACGACGTGGAGGCGTGGGCCCAAATGTGCCACCATGGCACCGAGTCGTAAGGGGCGCCCTTCGAGGGGGCTCGCCTGTACGCCCAGGTCCACTGCGTAGGTGGATGAAGACACCGTGGCCTCCGGGCATTGACCGCGACAGCTCAGCCCGAATTGGACGAACTTCAAATTCAGCCCCACGTCCACGGCGGAGGACAGCCGGGCGGCCCCGGAGGCGATACCCTGGTGGCTGCGTACGCTGATGGAGCCCAGCACGTTTCCCTGGGCGTCGGTGAGGTCTTGACTTCCTACGTCCAGCAGCTGGTAGGAGAGGGCCGCTCGGCCGCGGCTCCCAAGGCTGACGAGCCCCGAGATGGCGGTGGCATCACCCACGAGGTGTTCTCCGCGGTACAGAAGCACCCGGGAACCGTCCACACCTGCGAGTCCAGCCGGATTCCAGAAGGCCGCCTCCTGGGTAGAAACGGACGTCATAGCCCGTCCCACGCCTACCGCCTGGGCCCCCACTGGGAGGAGAAGGAAGAGAGCACCTTCATTGGCACTCCCTTCGGGTCCCCGAGCCTCATCTCCAGGAGAGTCCAGGAGCTGCGGAACGTGCTGCCCTTGGCCCGCCATCGGGAGAGCCAAGCCACTCAGGCACGCGAGCAGGAGACTAGTTCCGCCACGCCATGGTTTCATCATGGGCATCCGGAATCCGGAATCCGAATCGTCGTAGGTGTTCCTTCTTCCGACGCCAGTTCGGAAGGACCTTCACCCAGAGATCCAGATACACAGGGGTGTCGAGAAAGGCTTCGATCCGCTTTCGAGCCGCTACCCCCAGCCGGCGAATCCCCTTGCCGCCCTTCCCGACGAGGATGCCTTTCTGGGAGTCGCGCTCCACGAACACCGTTACCCCAATGTACGTCCGCTCCCCCCCTTCGCGGAACTCTTCCACCCGGCAGATGCTGCTGTAGGGGATCTCATCCCGATACTGCTCGAAGATCGTCTCCCGGATGAACTCCGCCACGAAGTCCCGGATGGGATCAATCCCCACCTCGTCCTCCGGGTAAAGAAACGGGCCCGGAGGGAGAACCCGGATCAACGCTTTTCTCAGCTCGGAGATCCCCTTCCCTGTAGTGGCTGACACCTGCACGACTTTCGCCCCTGAAAAGGTGTCTCGAGCCCATGCCTCCCAACGGGAGCACTCCTTCGCGCCGGCCAGGTCCACCTTATTCAACGCCACCACCGGAGCCGGCGCGTCCCCGCGGCCAAGGTCGGCCGCCAGGCGCTCCAGCTCCGTGCTGTCCCGGCCTGTCGCCTCGACTACCCAGAGAAGTACGTCGGCTTCCGCCAGAGCGGCTTCCGCAGCTTGGCGCATGGCTGCTTGGAGAAGGGTTCCCGGAGTGAGGAGTCCTGGGGTGTCGAGAAAGATGAGCTGGCTCTCATCCTCGGTGAGGATGGCGGTGACCCGGCGCCAGGTCGTCTGAGCCTTGCTACTCACGATGCTGAGGGGTGCACCCACGAGGCGGTTTGTGAGGGTGGATTTCCCCGCGTTGGGAAGCCCCAACACCGCCACGTACCCACAGCGTGTCTCACGTTGTTCCCCTTCCCCGCCACGTACGCTGCCTTCCGGCCCTTCGTTCATACGAGACTCCGTCGGAAAAAAGTCGGCCAGCCGTCACCGCGGGACGCCCCACCGTAGTCGAGGCCCGCGGGGAGGGTGCGAGGGAGGCACACGAAAACGCCCCTTCCTCCCAGCATAGGCTGAAAGAAAGGGGCGCTCGTATGAAGAG
>SKZC01000218.1 GCA_007127575.1 Gemmatimonadota bacterium | reverse complement strand
TCGGAGTAGAGTGCTCTTCCCGGACATGTTGGATCCGGTGACCAGAAGGAAGGTGCCGGGGGGGCCTACCTCCACATCGTTTCGAACGCAGCGGTCCGGAGGGAGGAGCGGGTGGCCCACCTCGGCTCCCACGAGACGGCGGTCCTCCTGGGACTCGGGCTCCGTGACCTGGGGAAACACCCAGTCCGGGTGATCGTGGGCCAGGGCGGAAAGAGCCGAAAGGGCTTCCAGCTCTCCCATCCCCTCCACCCACCCCCGGACGTGAGGGCCATACCGCCGCCTCCATCGATCCAGGCGGTTCACCACGTGGAAGTCCCAGGCCAGGAGGAGGCGGAGGGGGGCGTGGCTGAGTCCGGAATATCGAACCGCCGCCAGGTCCAGCCACCGACGCAGCCCGCGAAGGGCCTGGTGCGCCGGCTCACCCCCCGCGTCCATCCGGTCCTGAATCTCTCGAAGGCGGTGGGAGTGAAAGCCGGCCTCCCGGTGAATCCGCTCCAGGATGGCGTGGTAGGTTCGAACGCTGGACTCTGCTCCTTCGGCGGCGTCGAAGGTGGTATGGATCCCCTCCCGGGCGCCTCTCTCCAGGACCAGCACGCCGCCTATGGGCAGGAGCCAGAGGGGCAGGGGCACCACCCCCGACAGGTGGAGAGCCAGGAGGACGAAGGTGGCCACCGGGAGGAGTCGGGCGGCCCAGAGCCTGCCTGGGTGGAGCAGGGGAGTGGACCCTCCCTCCTCCGCCCACTGGAGGAACCGGTCCAATCCACCCTCGCTCTCTCTTCGGATCCCTCGGCCCCGAACCCAGAGGTCTTCTCGAAGGGAGAATCGTCCGGCCAGCTCCTGGACGGACACCTGCCGGGGACTCACCTCATGGGGGTCCGCCCGCTGCAGGATCCAGCTTCTGAGGGCCCGTCGGCCGGGGAGCGTGATGGCCGGGTTCAGAAGGTGGAGGAGGGAGGCCCGACCCACCACGTCCAGGTCCCCTGCATAGGGGTGCCCGGCCGGGGCCGCCGGGTCCGCTGGCTCCTGAAGTGCCTCCCAGTCTCGTCGGATTCGGGCGATTCCGTCTCGGGAGAACTGGATGCGGCTCTCCATCTCCTCCAGCTCGGTGCGAAGCCGACGGTGCCGGCGGACCAGGACCAGGAACACCAGGAGGAGAAGGCCCCCGGCTCCGGCCAGGGACCAACGGCGTTCCGGTGGCGAGGTCTCGATGAGAAGGAGGGGAACCAGGGCGGCGAAGAAGGTGACCGTGCGTAGCCGGGAGATCCAGGTGGCACGGGCCAGCAAACGTCTCTGCTCCTTCTCCAGCTCGACGATCCGGGCCTGATAGTTCCGGATGCTCCGGTCCCACGGTGTGCTTTCGTTCATGGTCTCCGGGCTCGCTACGATGAGGCGGCGGCCCGGAAGATCCCGTCCTGCCGGGGTGGGGTCAAGCGAAACCGTAGGCGGCTTCCCCGGGGAAGGGCGGGTCACCTCAGGTAGGGGGCCTTCTGCCACGCCTCCGATTCGCTACCTTTCTCCGCTGTCGGTAGCGGAGTCCGGAACACGGATGTCCCGGCACCGGACGGGCCCCGCGCGACGGGCCTGGGCCGGAGCGCGCCCAGGAATTGCGGCCGGGACCGGAGCGGTCACTGGAGGAAGGGAGAAGATGGACCAGCGTATAGCGGTAGGAGTTCTCGGAGCCACGGGAAGCGTAGGGCAGCGCTTCGTCTCGCTTCTGGACGAGCATCCCTGGTTCCGCGTCACGGAAGTGGCGGCCTCGAAGCGGTCAGCGGGGAAACCCTACTCGGAGGCGGCTCAGTGGCTTCAGTCTTCTCCTCTTCCGGAGGCCGTGGCAGATCTCACCGTCCGCGAGGTGGGAGCGTCCATGGATACGCCCATCGTCTTCTCGGCCCTTTCGGCCAGTGTGGCGGGGGAGGTGGAGGAGGAGATGGCGGGGCAGGGTCACCTGGTGATCTCCAACGCGCGAAGTCACCGGATGGATCCGGACGTTCCCCTCCTCATTCCCGAAGTGAACCCGGACCACCTGGCTCTGGTGGACCGACAGCGGTGGAATGGGGGCGGGATCATCACGAACCCGAACTGTTCTACCATCGGGATCGCGCTGGCCCTGAAGCCCCTCCACGATGCATTCGGGGTGCGGGCCCTCCATGCGGTGACCCTCCAGGCGGTGTCCGGCGCCGGACTTCCCGGTGTGCCCTCCGTGGAGATGTTGGACAACGCCATCCCGTACATCCCGGGCGAGGAGGACAAGATCGAGCGGGAGACCGGAAAGATCCTGGGTGATCTCACCTCGGCGGGTGTGGAAGCTGCGGCCATCGAGGTCAGCGCACAGTGCAACCGGGTGCCTGTTGTGGACGGCCACTTGGCAGCGGTTTCGGTTGGACTGAAGGGAGGCTCGGAGCTGGATGCCGCCGAGCTCGGCCGGATCCTCGCCGAATTCTCGGGGGAGCCGCAGGATCTCGGGCTTCCCACCGCTCCGGCCCGGCCGATCCACGTCCTCTCCGGCGAGGCGGACCCTCAGCCCCGTCGGCACCGGGACCTGGAGGGAGGGATGGCGGTCTCAGTGGGTCGTCTCCGGCCCTGTCCCATCCTGGGGTGGAGGTTCGTGGTTCTCTCCCACAACACTATCCGAGGCGCAGCGGGTGGAGCCATTCTCTGCGGTGAGCTGGCTCTGGCCCGGGGCCTGGTGCCCGGGGTGAGCGGGACGTGGCCCTCCGCCTCCTGAAGGTACTCGTACCCGAGGAGGACGAATCCAGGGTCTTCGAGATCCTGGACGAGTTCGGGGAGTTTCCCCGGTGGTGGAGTCCGGTGGCCCGGGAGCAGGTGGAAATCCAGGCACTTCTTAAGGCGGAGGGCAACGAGCCGGTCCTGGATGCGCTGGAGAGCCGGCTGGCGGACCGGGAGGGATTTCGGATGACGCTGCTCCCGGTCCAGGCCACCGTTCCTCGAATCGAGTCGGAGGAGGAAGAGGAGCCGGGCCCGGCGGAGCCGTCGGACCAGGACGAGAACGACGAAGGAGCATGGGCCTCCGCTCGCATCAACCGGGAGGAGCTCTACACCACGGTGTCCGACTCCGTGGAGACCACCCTCTTCTACGTCACCATGACCGTCCTCTCGGCGGTGGTGGCCTCCGCCGGGATCCTCATGGACGACGTGGCGGTCATCATCGGGGCCATGGTCATTGCCCCGCTCCTGGGGCCCAATATGGCCCTTTCCTTCGCCATCACCGTGGGCGACGTGCAGATGGGTCGCCAGGCCTTTCGGACCTCGGCGGCGGGCGCCGCGGTGGCCCTGGGGGTCGCGCTCCTCCTGGGGCTCCTCCTCCCCGTGGACCCCACCTCTCCCGAGATCGCCTCCCGAACCCAGGTAGGATTCGGAAACGTGGCGCTGGCCCTGGCCGCCGGCGCGGCTGGTGTGCTCTCCCTCACCAGGGGAGTGGCGGCTGGGATCGTGGGGGTCATGGTGGCGGTGGCACTCCTCCCTCCGCTGGCGGTGGCGGGGCTTCTCATGGGGGATGGAAGTTGGGAGCTCGGTCTGGGGGCGGTCCTCCTGGTAGTGGCCAACGTGGCCTGTGTGAACCTGGCGGGGATCGTGACCTTCCTCCTCCAGGGGGTTCGGCCCCTCTCGTGGTGGGAGGAGGAGGGTGCCCGTCGGGCGGCGCTTCTCGCCGCGACTGCATGGGCAGTGGTGGTTCTCGCTCTTCTGGCGGTGGTCTGGCTCACCCTGGAAGGGTAGGGGCTACTCCCCAGAGTGGGGCTCCCTCCACTCTACCACCGCCGCATAGCTGAGGCTTTCCCGGTCCTCCGGGAGGTAGTCCTTCACCACGCGGAGGACCCGGAAGCCCATGCTCAGCTGAAAGGACAGGGTGGGGTCGGTCAACTCCCCCGCCACCACCCGCTCCACGTACTCTCCTGCGGAGAGCCGATGGGCGTGCTGGTGGAACCCGCTGATCCGAGCTCCGGCCACGATCCGGGAGAGGCCCAACCCTCGGGCCAACTCCTCCCGTGCCCCGTAGAGTTGGGTTCCCACCCCCTTGCCCTGCGCCTCGGGATGGACGAGGACTCCGGCCCCGTAGAGGGTGTCGCCCAGCTCCGGGTCGTGGGTGGAGAAGTGACCCTGACCCGTCAGGGTCCACCAGTTCGCATCGTGCGGATAGTCGTCCACCGCCAGGATCAGGCTGGCTGCCATCCCCACCACCGCCTCCTTCCCAGGGGCCTCCGACGTTCCGGACACCACCGCTACCAACTGTCCCTCCGGAAAGCGAGTCAGGTGGGCGGACAGCTCTTCCTCCCGCCAGGCTGCCCGAGGAGGATAGACCGCACGAGACATCTCCACGATGGCCGGAAAATCTCCCGGTTGGGTGGGCCGGACCCGGACGGACCCAGATGGCTCTTCCTCGGTGGGGTGTCCGGAAGTGGGGGGCACTGGGGCTCAGAGGGCTTCGACGGATACCCGTCCCGCCAGCTCCTCAGTACGAGCGCTGTCCAGGAGGGGCAGGACGGTACCGAAGGTTCGGCTTTCCTGAATCGTTTCCAGGTTCAGGTCGCCGATGACCATGCTCTCCTGATTGGGTTCACCCTCCGCCAGGATCCCGTCCCGGGCGAAGGGAAAGTCGCTGGGAGTGAGGATGGAAGCCTGACCCCAGTTCAGGTGGACTGCTGGAACCATGGGCAACGATCCCACGGTGGCCGAGTGGATCACGTACATCTGGTTCTCGATGGCGCGGGCCTGAGCGCAGTACCGCACACGGAGGAATCCCCGTCGATCATCGGTGCAGCTCGGCACCACCAGGAGGTCCGCCCCCTTTCGTGCCGCGCTTCGGACCAACTCCGGGAACTCCACATCGTAGCAGACGGCCACGGCGAACCGGCCGAGCTTGGTGTCGAACACCTTCAGGTCCGAACGGGGGGACACGTCCCACTCCTCACTTTCGAACCGGGTCATGTGGAGCTTCCCCTGGACGCCGTGGGCTCCCGACGGTGCGAAGACGAAGGAGTCGTTGTAGACCTTCCTCGTCTCGTCGTCCCTCACCGGGATGGTGCCGGCCACAACGTAGAGCTCGTGTTCGCGAGCCAACTCGGCCATGAGGCCCTGGAAGGCCGGGGCGTGATCCGCCAACTCGCGGACCTGTTCCCGGATGGGCTTTTGCGTGTCGTTCAGGGTAAGGAGCTGGAGGGTGAAGTACTCGGGGAAGACCAGGAGGCGGGAGCCGTAGTCAGCCGCGGTCTCCACGAGGCCGCGAACCTGATCTTCGAACTCTTGGAAGCTCTTCACGGGTCGGATGTAGTACTGCAGGGCGGCGACACGGACGCGATTCATTCCGGCTCCTTCCTCTCATGGGTCCGAATGGGTATGGTCGGTGGTTTCTCTAAGGTGAACGACTTTGCCTTCCAGGACCACCGGTGCGCCTCTTGCCGGCTCCCGGAGTGAGGCTCCGGGTTCCGCCCTGCGAGTGCGGCGGGAACGACGGGGCGACGCAGGGTACACCCCGGAGGGAGCCCGGGTGGGTCCCTACATCCACCACGAGGCCGGGGAGCCTCGTACCGAAGGACGACGCGCAAGGAGACGAAGGAGTGAGCGAAGCGAAGGAAGGGAAGGAGACCAGGCTAGCGATCCTGGGCGGAGGACACCTGGGCGTGGCCATCGCCCGGGGCGTGGTGCGGTCCAGCCGGTTCCCGCCGGGTAGGGTGCGGGTGACTCGTCGCCACGTGGGATACCTGAATGAGCTGGCGGAGCAAGGCCACCCGGTAGGGTCGGACAACCGAGAGGCGGTACGGGAGTCCGATGTGATCATCGTGTGCGTGCTTCCGCAGCAGTTGGACGTGCTGCTGGACGAGATCGCTCCGGAACTGGATCCAGAGAGACATGTCCTGGTCTCCACCACCTCCGGAGCTTCCATCAAGGCGATCCGGGCCCGGGTCGGCGAGCGGATTCCGGTGGTCCGGGCTATGCCGAATCTCGGGGTCCAGATCCGCGAGTCCATGACCTGCCTGGCGGCGGACCCCATCTCGGAGCGGGCCTTGGACGTGGTGGAGGAAGTGTTCGGAGGGGTGGGGGAGACCATCCGGATCGAAGAGGAACAGATGAGCCCGGCCACTGCCCTCTGCGCCTGCGGCATCGCCTTCTTCCTCCGTGCCATCCGAGCCGCCGCCCAGGGCGGCAACGAAATCGGATTCCACGCCGACGAGGCGATACAGATGGCGGCTCAGACGGCCAAGGGGGCGGCGGAGCTCCTCCTGGCCAACCAAAGTCATCCGGAGACGGAGATCGACAAGGTGACTACGCCCAACGGCTGTACCATCGCCGGGCTCAACGACATGGAGAACCGGGGCTTCAGCTCGGCGCTGATCCGAGGGATCGTCACGTCCTCCAGGCGGGCTGCGGTCCTCTACCGGAGTGAGGGGGACTCCTGACTGGGCCCGTGGCCAGGAAGGCCTTCACGGTGGACGAGGCCAACGCCCTCCTGGGAGAAATGGAGGAGGTCTTCCGGACGGTGGACGGGCTTCGGCAGCGACTTCGCCAGGACCGGGACCGTCTGAAGATCCTGGACGTGCTCTGGGGGGACGCCCTGGAAGATCAGGAGAACCCGGACCGTAGGGAGTACCTTCAGCTCCAAGGGGCGGTTGACGCGGCCACCCACCAGTTGGAGGGCCTCATCCGGAAGGAAATCCTGGACCGGGGAATCCGGTTTCCGCCAGGGGCGCTGGAACACGGGCTTCTGGATTTCCCCACCACGTACCGGGGTCGATGGGTCTTTCTCTGTTGGCGCCGGGGAGAGCCGAGGATCGTTGCCTGGCACGAGCTCCAAGCGGGCTTCCGGGGGCGCCGGCGCCTCACTCATGAGCAGGCCTTGGAGATGGGACGGGGACCCGACGCACCCCCGTCGGAGGACCCCTCGGAGGGACCCTCTCCCCCTCCTGGCCGGACCTGACGGGGGTGAACCCCTCCTCCTTTCTCCCCCGGAAAGAGGACTTCAACGACCTGGTCCTCCTGGCCGTGCCGGTGGTCACCGTGCAGCTCGGGTTGGTGACCATGGGCATCGCCGACACCGTCATGGTGGGCCGCACCTCGCCCCCGGATCTGGCCGCCGTGTCTCTGGGGAACCTCTATTTCTTCATCGTCACAACCTTCGGGATGGGACTTCTCATGTCCCTGGATCCCCTGGTTTCACAGGCCGTGGGCGCCGGAGACCGGGGGGCGGTGACGCGAAATGTCCAGAGAGGCCTGGTCCTGGCCGCCGGGCTGGCTGTGGTGTCCAGCCTTCTCCTCCTTCCCGCAGGGTGGGTGTTCCATCTGCTCCGCCAGCCGGAGGATGTGGTTCCCATTGCCCGGTCCTACGCCTGGGCGGCCATCCCCGGGGTGCTTCCCTTTTTCCTCTTCGTGGTCTTTCGACAAAGCCTTCAGGCCATGGGACGGCTTCGACCCATCGTCATGACCATCGTTGTGGCCAATGGGGTGAACCTCCTCCTGAACTGGGTACTGATCTACGGTAACCTCGGGGTCCCCCCTCTGGGTGCGGTGGGTTCCTCACTGGCTACCAGCTTCTCCAGGTGGTTCATGGCAGCAGTGCTTCTGGCCGGGGCGTGGCCCCTCCTTCGGGCGCACCTCCGCCGGGTGGAGACGGAGGTGTTCCGGCGTCGTGCGTACGCCAGAATGTTGTCCGTTGGCGCACCCATCGGCATCCACTTTCAGATGGAGTTCGGTGCCTTCGCCTTCACGGGGCTCATGATGGGCTGGTTGGGAACCACCGCCATGGCAGGCCATCAGGTGGCCTTGAACCTGGCCGCCACCGCGTTCATGGTCCCTGTAGGGATTTCGGGAGCCGCGGCGGTTCTGGTGGGCCGAGCCGTGGGGGAGGGAGACCCAGCCCGGGCCCGGCGCGCGGCAGGCGCGTCGCTCTTCACGGGCCTTGCCGTCATGGGAACCACGGCCCTCGTGTTTCTGGGGCTTCCGGGACTCCTGGCCCGGGTCTATACCAACGAGCCGACGGTGATGGCCTTGGCCGCCGCCCTCATCCCCATTGCGGGCCTCTTCCAGGTGTCGGACGGGCTCCAGGTGGTGGCTGCCGGGGTTCTACGTGGAGTGGGAGATACGCGGCTTCCCATGGTTTTGAACGTGGTGGGCTTCTGGGGTGTCGGTATTCCGGTGGGGGCCCTCCTGGCGTTCCAGTTGGGACGCGGAGCCCAGGGACTCTGGTGGGGACTTGCGGCGGGCTTGGCCGTGGTGGCAGCGCTCCTCCTGGTCCGGATCTGGTTCCGATTCTCCAGCTCGTTGGAGAGGGTGGAGGTAGGAGGAGGTCACCTCACCCGGGTCGGGACGCAAGGGGTGAAGGATGTGTCCGCCGAAGGGGCGGGCTGAAGGGTGTTGGACGGGTCCCTATGCCTCGTCTTTTCCGGCGATGGTGAGGAGAAGGGCCGTGTCCTCCAGAGCCTTGATGTCTCGGGCGTGACCGGGTCCGAAGTAGAGTACCTCGCCTTCCCCGATCTCGAATCGGCCCTCATCCACGCGGTACCGGAGGCGCCCCTCCAGGACCTGGAGCGTCATAGGGGCCTCGGCGTGATGGGTTCCCACCTCTACACCCTCCCCGAGCACGGTGAGGGTGATGCGGAGAGGGCCGTGCTTCGCCAGCGTTCGACCCGTTCGGCCGCTCCGGCGATACGCCTCATCCCGGCGAAGCTCCTGAAGTTGGTCGTTGAGCCGAAAGGTGAGGTGGGGACCCGTGAGAGGACGAGTAAGGGAAGGCATGGTCAGCTCCGAAAGGGGGTCTACGGGAGGAGTGTCGGATCCGCTTCCGGGGGACCGCACCCTGGCTTCACGGTAGGGTGCGGCGGGCCCCATGTCAAAGTGAGATCCCGAGAGGGAACCGGTGCGCCGAGCACATCCACGACGGAGGGGGGAGGGTGAGGTCATGGTGATGGAAGATGCAGGCAGAGGCGCGCAGAAGGAATTCAGAACCGATCCGAGGGGGACGGACGGAGAGGGGCTGGACTCAGCGGACGAGCAGTGGATCGAGACGCGACGGGGCTACGTCTTCTTCCTCAACGGGCTCCTTGTGGCGCCCCTGGGCATGGTGTTGCTGCCTCTGGCTCTCCGGTGGCTTCTGCGCCGGACAGGGGTTCTGGAGGGGCCTTCCGTATTTCTGGATCCCTTTCCCCTCATCGCTCAGTACGTCCTTCCCTAGCTGGGGTGGGTTCTCCTCCTGCCCGTGGGGCTCATCCTCTGGAACTTGAAGTTGGAGTCGGCTCGAGGTCCCAGAATCGCCCTCTACCTATTCCTCGCCGTTCACGGTGGCTTCCTGGCCTGGACCGTCTGGTGGTGGGTCACGGGCCAGCCCCCGGTCACCGGGTTGGAATCATGAACGCGCCCCCGGATGACGGGGGGCTTCGGCTGGGGCACCTGGAGGTGCCGCGCACCGCACGGTTCGCCTGCCAGGGGGGAGGAGGGAAGTCGATAGAGCAGCTCTGGTACGTCCTCCACGGCTATGGACAAAGTGCCCTGGACTTCATTCGCCCCTTCCGGGTCATTCAGTCTCCGGAGCGGATGGTGGTGGCTGCCGAAGCCCTTTCCCGCTTCTACCAAGCCCCTGGAAACCGCCGGCATGGAGAGGAAGATCCGGTGGGCGCCAGTTGGATGACCCGGGAGGACCGGGAGGCGGAGATCCGGGACTACGTCCGATACCTCGACCGGCTCCAAGGGGTCGTGGAAGGGGGAAAGGGGCTGACATCCGAAGCGACGTCCCGGATCGTCCTGGGGTTCTCTCAGGGAGGACACACCGCAGCCCGGTGGGTTTTCATGGGTGGGGTTCGGCCCCATCGCCTGGTGCTTTGGGGGGCCGACCTCCCGGAGGACCTTCCGCTGGAGGAGCGCGGATCCATCCTGCGGGGATGCGGCGTCACCTTCGTGCGGGGACGGGAAGATCCCCGTCGGGACCCGGACCGGGAGGCGCTAGACGAGGCGCGTCTCGAGGGGTTGGCCATCCCCGTGGAGGTGCGCACGCACGGCGGCGGCCACCGGTTGAGCCGAGCGGTCCTCAAGGAGCTCGTGTAGGAGCGGGTTCCACGTCCAGGCCCCCCGGGGCGGCCTTAGGAGAATTCGCCCACCAGGGTGATCTCCGGGACCAGCTCCACGTCGAATTCCCGGAGGACTGCCTCCTGTGCCACCTCCATGAGCCGACGGACGTCGTCGGCGGAGGCCCCCCCCAGGTTCACGATGATGTTGGCGTGCTTGTGAAAGATCTGGGCGTCCCCGTGAACCCGCCCCTTGAGCCCGCAGCGGTCGATGAGGCGACCGGCTCCTACACCCTCGTGCTTCTGGAAGATGGATCCGGCGCATGGGTAGAGCCACAGGTCCGGGTGCCGCTCCTCCCTCCACGCCAGGTTTTCCCGGATCACGCGCCGCAGCTCCTCTCCGGGAAGGGGGGTCAGGCGGAATGTGACGGTAAGGACCACGTCGTTTCGGTGGTGGAGGATGGAGGTATCGTATCCGAACTCGAAGTAGTCCACCCCTACGGTGTCCCGCCGGCCCTCCTCCGTGAGGATCTCCGCCGACTCCACCACCTCCTCGATGAACACGGTGCGGCTTCGGTCCGGGGCCGGCTCCAGAAAGTGGAGGTTTTGCCACATGGCCCCACCCACGGTACTCGGGATCCCCACGTAGTGATGGAGCCCCCCCAATCCCCGCTTCACGGAGGCCTGGATGAGGTCGGGAAAGGTCTCTATCCCGCTGCCGGCCCGAACCCGGTGCTCGTCCAGGAAGGTGATCCCTCCCACCTCCGATCGAATCACCACTCCCCGAAACCCTCCATCTCCCACCAGGATGTTCGCACCTCGACCCAGGAGGAAGTGCGGAACCTCCAGCTCCCGGACCGCAAGGATGGCGCGCTCCAGTTCGTCGGGCGTCCGAGCGCGGTAGAGGAGGTCCGCCGGTCCTCCGATGCCGAAGGTGGTGAGGGGGGCCAGGGGCACCGAGCTCTCCACGCGGCCGGCTCCCAATCGCCGCTCCAACTCCTGCCGGGGCCACCGTTCCCCCACCTTCACCTCCCCATGGTTCATCGCGAGTCCAACTGGTCCGGACGAGTGCTGGGAAGGTATTTGGGCTTGGGCCCGGCCGGGAGGCCCGGCCCGCGGAAACGTGTGGCGGCGTACCCTCATGGTCCCTAGTTTTTCTCTTATGACACCCATCGTTCGTTTTCCTCTGAATTCCCG
>SKZC01000120.1 GCA_007127575.1 Gemmatimonadota bacterium | reverse complement strand
ACGAGGTGCCGGGGGCGTGGAGCCTCCTGGACGGGCAGCCGGTGAAGCTCTTCGCCTCAGCGGCTCTCCCGGGACGAGTTCACCACGGTGAGCCTGGGACCGTGCTCACCGCGGACCCTGACGGCGAGGGACTGGTGGTGGCCTGTAAAGCGGGTGGGGTGCGGGTCGAAGAGGTGCAGCCCCCTGGGAAACGGAGAATGGAGGCGGCGGCCTGGCTTCGAGGCGCCGGCCCCAAGGGAGGAGAAAGGTTCGATTGATCCCTCGGCTCCACGTGGTCACCAAGGACTCGACTCTCCAGCGACCCGACTTCCTCCGGCAGGCCCAACGTGTCTTCGAGGTGGGAGGTCCTCGAGTGGCGCTGCACGTTCGGGGACCCGACTCTCCAGCCCGGCGGCTTCATGACGTCTGCGCGGCCCTGCGGGAGTCCGCCGACGAAAGGGAGTCCCTCCTTCTGGTGAACGACCGCATCGACGTGGCCCTGGCTCTGGATCTGGACGGCGTCCAGCTCGGGGAAAGGAGCCTCCTTCCCGAAGAGGCCCGAGCGCTTCTGGGCGGACGGCCCAGGGGTGTGGTGGTGGGTCGCTCCGTCCACAGCCGCCGGGAGGCACGGGAGATGGAGAAGATGGGGGTGGACTTCCTCCTTCTGGGGACGATCTTTCCCACTCCCAGTCATCCCGGAAAGCCCGGACGGGGGACCATGGGAGTCCGGGAGGTCACCGGAGGGGTCTCCACCCCGGTGGTGGCCATCGGAGGGATCGGACCCGGGCACGTGGAGGGGGTGGTGGCCGCCGGCGCGTGGGGAGTGGCGGTGGTCCGGGCCGTCTGGAACGTCCCGGACCCAGGGGAGGGTGTCCAGGAGCTCCTGGACGCGCTGGCCCGGGCTCACCAGCAGGATGAGGAGGTCCGGAAGAGATCATGAGTGAGGAGTTGGCAGCAGGGCGGGAGCCGAGGTCGGGATCTTCCGTGGAGATCCAGGTGAACGGAAAGGGCCGGGAGGTAAGGCGGGGGATCACCGTTCTTGAGCTCCTGGAGGAGCTGGAGGTTCACCCCGGTCTGGTTGTGGTGGAGCGGAACCGGGAGATCCTGGACCGGGAGCGGTACGCGGAGGTGGAGGTGACGGAGGGGGATCGAATCGAACTCGTCCACTTCGTGGGCGGGGGATAGACCATAGACGCCAGGAACGAGGACGAGGTATGGCCGAGGCCGTGAAGGAGACGGCGGGAGCGGACACCGCCTTCCGCATTGCGGACCGGGAGTTCGCCTCCCGACTCATCGTGGGTACGGGAAAGTACCCGGACAATCGCACCATGGTGGACGCCATTCGGGCCAGCGGGGCCGATATGGTCACCGTGGCCGTCCGGCGGATCGACCTGGACCGGAGCCGGGAGGAAGGAATCCTCAACCATCTGGATCCTGACGAGTTCTTCCTTCTGGCCAACACGGCGGGGTGCTACACCGCGGAGGAGGCGGTGCGCTACGCCCGCCTGGCCCGGGCGGCGGGGTTCAACGAGTGGGTGAAGCTGGAGGTCATCGGAGACGAGGACACCCTCCTTCCCGACGTTCAAGCCACCTTGGAAGCGGCCCGCGTTCTGGTGGAAGAGGACTTCAAGGTCCTGGCCTACACCAACGACGACGTGGTCACCGCCCTCCGCCTGGAGGATGCGGGGTGCGCCTCGGTAATGCCCCTGGCCAGCCCCATCGGGAGCGGACTCGGATTGGTGAACCCCTACTACATCCGGGAGATCAAGCGCAGGTTGGAGGTTCCGGTAATCGTGGACGCCGGGGTGGGCACGGCCTCTGACGCCTGCGAGACCATGGAGCAGGGAGTGGATGGGGTTCTCATGAACACGGCCATCGCCGCGGCCCGGCAGCCCGTTCGCATGGCTCGGGCCATGCGCCTGGCGGTGGAGGCGGGGCGGCAGGCGTTCCTGGCCGGCCGCATGCCTTCCCGGGAGTTCGCCGTGCCATCCTCCCCGGACGAGGGGATGTTGGACTGAGTCGGGCCCCGCTGGCCCCCCTCCGGAAGGCGGCGTTCCGGGTTCTCCAGGCGGTGTCCCGTGGGCGACGCCTGGACCTGGCCTTCCAGGAGGAGGTCCGGGCCCTGGAGGCCGGTGAGGGGCCCCGTCTCCAGGAACTCACCTACGGCACGATCCGACTTCGGGGTCGGATTGACCACCTCCTGGACCATCACCTCCACCAAGGGCTGGAGGAGCTCCCCCAGCCCCTTCGGGAGATCCTCCGGCTCGGGACCTATGAGTTGCTCCACATGGATGGGGTGCCGGAGTACGCCGCCGTCTCCCAGGCAGTGGAACAGGGACGGGCGGTGGGGGGGCGGAAGGGGGCGGCGCTGGTCAACGCCGTCCTCCGGGCAGTGGCCCGTTCCGGGGAAGACCCCGCCCTCTTCCCCAATGGGAAACGCGATCCGGTGGGTCATCTCTCCACCTGGGGGTCCCACCCTCGGTGGTTGGTCGAGCGCTGGCTGGAGCGGTGGTCCCCAGAGGAGGTGCAGTCCCTGGTGGATCGGCACAACCGACCCCCGCCCCTCTATCTCCGTCCCCTCCGGATTTCGGTGGAGGAGGGCCTGGACCGGCTTCGGCAGGACGGTGTTCAGGCGGAGGCGGTGGAAGAGGGTGCGGGATGCATCTGGGTGGTGGGCGGAGGAGACCCGGGGGCGTTGGTGCGACGGGTAGAGGGAGTGGTTCAGGATCCGGCAGCGGCGTGGGTAACGCGGTATGCGGCGCCTCCGGCGGGAGCCCTGGTGGCGGACCTCTGCGCGGCGCCGGGAGGGAAGGCCCTTTCCCTGGCTGGAGAGGGGGCCAAGGTGGTGGCCGGCGATCGTTCGTTTCCCCGGCTCCGCCTCGTCCAGGAGGGTGCTCGACGGCTGGGGCTCCCGGTGTGGCCCGTGGTGGCGCTGGCCGAGGCCCCGCCCGTCGCCAGAGCAGACCTCGTCCTCGTTGATGT
>SKZC01000368.1 GCA_007127575.1 Gemmatimonadota bacterium | reverse complement strand
CGCCGGCCCTTCGGAAGCCATCCTCCAACGCCCTGGACTGGGCATTGGTCCGGTAGAGGATAGCGAAGCTCCGGAACCCCCAGCTCCTCCCCGTCCCTGGAGCCGCGCCCGGCTCATCCAGCCCGGCCCCCGCCGGGTCGTCCCGCCAACGGCGAATGGTTTCCACGAGCCAGCGGGCCTCGTCCCGCTCGTCGGCGCACTCCACCACCAGGATGGGATCCCCACCGGCTCGATCCGTCCGAAGCGCCTTTTCCTTCCTCTGAAGATTCTGTTGAATCACCCGATTCGCCGCCTGGAGAATACGCTCCGTGGAACGGTAATTCTGCTCCAGGCGCACCACATGGGCATCCGGAAAGGTGGATTCGAAGTCCAGGATGTTTCGGATGTCGGCTCCCCGCCACCCGTAGATGGACTGATCGTCGTCCCCCACCACCATGAGGTTCCCGTGGAGTTGGGACAGCAGCTCCAGGAAGCGAAACTGGGCACGGTTCGTGTCCTGGTACTCGTCCACCAGAAGGAATACGAAGCGATCCTGATATCGGCGGAGGAGCTGAGGATGCCCCTGGAACAGCTCCACCGGCTTCACCAACAAGTCGTCAAAATCGAAGGCGTTCTGGGCGGCGAGAGACTTCTGGTACTCGGGGAAGACCTTGGCGACCTGCTTAAGGAAGAGATCGAACCCTTCCCCGTGGTCCTCCCAGAACTCCTGGGGGGAGACGAGTTGGTTCTTTGCGTCGGAGAGGACGTTGCGTATGGCCTTGGGTTTCCAACGTTTTGGGTCGATCTCCAGCCGCTCCTGAACCCGCCGCACCTCCCGGAGGCTCTCCTCGGCGTCGAAGATCGTGAAGGTACTCGACCACCCGAGAAGCTCCGCATGACGTCGGAGCATTCGAGCCCCCAGGGAGTGAAACGTCCCGATCCAGATTCCCACCGGATCCCCCCCCAGCATCCGACGGATCCGCTCCCGCATCTCCCCGGCGGCTTTGTTGGTGAAGGTCACCGCCAGGACCCGCTCCGGGGGCACGCCGTGCTCCCGGATGAGGTGGGTCACCCGGCTCGTCAGGACACGAGTCTTTCCCGAACCGGCCCCCGCCAGCACCAGGAGCGGCCCTTCGAAGTGCTCCACCGCCTCCCGTTGTTCCGGGTTGAGTCCTCCCAGATGGGATGGGCCGCCGTCGGCCCCGTCTTCCTGTGCCATCGACCCCCTGACATCGTTCCGGTCCCCTTGCCGTCGAACCGCCCCTCGCACCGGTTGTGAGGCGGAGCGCGAGCAGGCCGGTCCGCACTACCCCTTCGCCTCCGGAAGTTTCATCTCGAAAACGCTCCCCGACGATCCCGTCCGAACCAGCTCGATGGTTCCCCCATGGATCCGTTCCACGATTCTCTTGGTGAGGGCCAGACCCACTCCCCAGCCACCGGACTTCGAGGTTACGCCCGGCTCGAAGATCCGCTCGGCCAGGTCCGGGGGAACCCCGGTACCGGAGTCGTGCACCGAAACCACCACCCATCCCTCGCCGGCCTCCACCTCCTCCCCCGGGGCCCCACTCCCGTCTCCCTCCCGGCGGACTCGGATCCGGATGACCCCTCCGGTCCCCGCCATGGCGTCCAGGGCATTTTTCACCAGGTTTTCCAGAGCCCAAACCAGGAGGACCTCGTTTCCCCGAATGGGCGGCAACCCCTCCGGCACCCGGAGCTGGAGGCGAACCCCGGATCCCAGCCTGGGCATCCGGGCCCTCAGGTACCGCTCCAGCTCACTGATGAGACGGGTCACATCCACCTCGCGAAGCTCCACGTCCCGGCCGATGAGCTCGAAGCGGCGACTGATCCGTTCCAACCGCTCCAGATCCGCCTCCATCTCCGACGAAATCTCCCGGTCCCCAATCTCCTCGGGTCTCTGGCCATCCGGGAGCCGCAACACCTCCAACCATCCCTGAAGGGAGGAAATGGGGGTACCGAGCTGATGTGCCAGCTCCCGGGCCATGAAGCTCCAGGCCCTCTCCGTTTCCGCACGGCGCTGAGCCCGGACCACGCTGATTCCCAGGATGAAGACGAGGAGGAGCCCCGTCACCTGAAGCCACGGGACCCACCGCAGGCGCTGCAGTTCCGGTGGGTCACCGAAGTAGATCCGAACCACCTCCGGGTCGCCTACGGGAGAGTTGGTCCGGGCGAGCCGTTCCGCATACCGCCAGGCTTCCCGCTGCCCCTCCGGGGTGGATAGATCCGGGTCCACGGTGAGGTTTTCCACCGCGTACACGGTATCCCCGGGGCCGGCGAGGATGAGGGGGACACCGGACTCCAGAATGATTTCCTGGAGTCGGACGAGGGCGCGACCCGAGCTGAGCGGGTCCGGGTCCGAAAGCCCCGTCTGTACCTCGGAGAACATCTGGGTCATGGTGGCCGCATCGGCCCGGAGAGCCCGGACGATCCGCTCCGTGTAGACCAGGTACCAACCCAGGAGAGCCAGGAAGAGGACCGCCAGGATCAGGCTCCAGTTGAGCCGGTTCACGGTCCAGTCCCCCCGGCGGGGTTCACGGTCCGATCCGGTCCGTCCCCATCCGCTCCCGCAAGGCCTGGGGGACGGCCACGGAGCCGTCCTCCCTTTGATAGTTTTCCAGAAGGGCCACCAGGAGACGCGGGAGGGCGAGCCCGGATCCGTTCAACGTGTGAAGGAACTCCGGCTTTTCCCCCGGGGCGGGACGAAACCGAAGGTTCGCCCGTCGGGCCTGATAGTCCGTGAAGGTGCTGCAACTCGACACCTCCAGCCATCGCTCCACCCCTGGAGCCCAAACCTCCAGGTCGTAGGTCAGGGCACTGGCATGGCCCAGGTCCCCTCCGGCCAGCCGGACCACTCGATAGGGGAGCTCCAGCACCTGTAACACGCGTTCGGCCTCGGAAGTAAGCTCTTCCAGGGCCTCCCGACTGTTGTCGGGACGTTCGTACCGCACCAACTCCACCTTGTCGAACTGG
>SKZC01000077.1 GCA_007127575.1 Gemmatimonadota bacterium | reverse complement strand
CGGAGCCCCCCGGCGATCCCCTGGATCGTCAGGCGGATCAGCTCCGATTCCGCGCGGTCGGCGGACGGCCCCACCGACGCCCCTTCACCTCCCCCTGTATGGGAGTCAGCCTCGGCCTTCCGCCACCGCCGGAAGAGCTCCACCTGGATCAGATTCAGCGGATCCACGTAGGGGTTCCGCACCTCGATGGAGCGCCGTAGCCAGGGCACCTCCGCCAGAAGCTCGTCCTGGCCTGTGAGCTCCAGGAGGGAGGCGCGCGTCCGCTCGTGCTCCGCACGGATCATCTCCCAGATCCGCTCCCGAACCTCCGGATCCTGGACCAGGGTGGCGTGCACCCGAGCGATTCCCACGTCCGCCTTCGCCATGGCGAGGACGGCGTTGTCCACGGTGGCTCGGAAAAAGCCGCTCTCCCGATAGGCGTCCACCAGGGCGGACCACTTCTCCGCATCCTTCCGGGCCCAGGCGAGGGCCGTCCCCAGCCCGTACCAGGCGGGGATCATCTGACGACACTGGGTCCAGGAGAAGACCCATGGGATCGCCCTGAGCTTCTCCAGGGAGCGCTCCCCCTGTCGCCGGGCCGGTCGCGACCCGATGGGAAGCTCCTCGATCCCCTGGATGGGCGTGGCCTCCTGGAAGTAGGTGATGAACCCCGGCGCCTCCACCAGCTCCCGATACGCTCGCCGGGAACGGCGGGACAGCTCGTGGAAGAGCTCTCCGGGGACGGATGGCCCGGGGAGCTGAACGGAGTCCCGCCGTCCCACCGCCCGTCCTCCGCGAGCTAGCACCGCCGATAGCATCTGCTGCAGGTGGCGGCGGGCGACCCTGGGGTCATCGTACCGCTCCGCCAGCACCTCCCCTTGCTCCGTGATCCGGAGCCCGCCCCGGAGGGTCCGTGGCGGGAGGGAGCGGATGTGCCGTGCGGCCGGGCCTCCTCCCCGTCCCAGCGCTCCTCCGCGGCCGTGGAAGAAGACAAGCTCAACCCCGTGGGCCTCGGCCGGTCGCTGCATCCGGAACTGAGCCTCGTGGAGACTCCAGTTCGCTGCCAGGTAGCCCCCATCCTTGGTGCTGTCTGAGTAGCCCACCATGACCACCTGGCGGTCCCCCATTTCACGCACATGCTCACGGTAGGTCTCGTTCCCGAGGAGGGCCTCCAGGGTCGAGTCGGCGTTCTGTAGATCCTCGATGGTCTCGAAAAGGGGAGCGATGGGGATGGGAAGCCGATCTCCCGCCAGTCCCTCCCGGGCGGCGGCCCACCGGGAGAGCCAGAGCACCGCCAGAATGTCGCTGGGGCGGTGGGTCATGGAGACGATGAGGGCGCCGACGGCTCCCGGGCCGGTCATCCGGGAAACGGAGGCGAGGAGACCGAAGAGGGAAAGTGCCTCCAGGACGTTATCCGACAAGCCCTCCTCCTCCACCTCCTCCTCACAGGGCATGGACTCGGTGAGGATCCGTTGCCGGTCGGCCTCGTCGAGATCCGCGTACCCCTCGTGAATCCCGACGCGCTCCAGGATTTCGCCCAGGACCCGGTGAAACCAGGAGGACTCCTGGCGGATGTCCAGGCGCATGAGGCTGAAACCGAAGACCCTCACCTGGCAGATCCAGTCGGTGAGATGAGCGTCGGCGAGGAGGGCGCCCCGGTTGGCTACCAGACTCCGCCGCATGAGCTCCAGGTCCCCCACCATCTCCTGGGGTCCCCGGTAGGCTCCCTCGGGGAGGGGCTTCAGTGGCTCGGCCTCCCGGGCCCGCTCCAATCGCCACTGGACGACCCGGAGCCACCTGCGGTAGGGCTCGGTCTCCGAAAGGTGGGAGACCTCCTCAGCCAACGACGGCCAGCGTTCCAGGGCCTGACGGATGGAGCTATGGAGCTCGTCCGCCGCAGGCACCTTCCGAGCGGAGCTGCTCAGATGTCGGCGCGCCACCTCCGCCTGGCGGACGTGGCGGTTCAGCGCCTCCATCCGGAGCCGTTCAAGGGCTCGCTGGGTCACGTCAGTGGTGACGAAGGGGTTTCCGTCCCGGTCGCCTCCGATCCAGGTGGCGAAGCGGAGTGCACGTGGGATCTGAAAGTCGTGTCCCGGATACTCCTGGGCGAGGGCCTCGGTGAGATCCCGGTAAAGACCGGGGACCACCTGCCAGAGATTCCCTGCAAAGAAGAGGGATCGATCCAGCTCCTCCAGGACCGATGGGCGCCGGAAGCGCACGAACTCGGTCTGCCAGAGGCCGGTGAGATCGGCCTTGACCCATCGTTCGAGTCGCGCCCGTTCCCGGGGAATCAGCTCGGAGGAGTCCAGGGCGTACAGGTGGTCCCGGAGGTCCCGCACCTTCTCCCTCACCGACCGCCGCTTCGCCTCGGTGGGGTGAGCGGTGAAGACGAACTCGATCCCCGTGCCATCCAGGAGCTCCTGCACCTCCTGGGCTCCCAACCCCCGCTCCCGGAGCGCCTGCACGGCCAGCTCCACGGTCTCCACGCCTCGGTGGCTTCCGGACCGCTCCCGCTCCCGGACCACCCGCACCCGCTCCCGGTCCTCCGCCAGGTTCGCCAGGTCGAAAAAGACGCTGAGGGCCCCGATGAGGGGCTCCAGGTGGGCGGGCTCCAGCTCCCGGATCCTCCGGATCAGCCGCGCTTCGGCCTCCTCGTCACCTTCCCTCCGAAGCCGGGCCAGCGCCCGGATCTCCTCCACCAGGTCGAAGGCCTCGACCCCCTCCTGTTCCTGGAGGACCTGGCCCAGGAGCTCTCCCAGCCACCGGATCTCACCCCTGAGTGCCTGCTGATCCAATCCCTGCCCCATGAGCGCCTCGTTGAATGAGCCGAAGCCTCCGTAAACGTGGTGGGCCACCTCGCAAGTGGCTCGGGTGCCCGAGTTCGAGGGGGGTCCTCCCGACCATATTGCAGGAGGCGGGATGCGAGCAACGAAAAAAGCCCCCACCGGCTCGAGGCCGATGGGGGCTTTTCTCTGAACGGAGTCCGTTCAGACCTGCGTCACGTTCTCAGCGGCGGGACCCTTGGGGCCCTCCACCACATCAAACTCGACGGAGGCGCCTTCGGACAGCGACTTGAAGCCGCTCCCCTGGATGGCGCTGTGGTGGACAAAACAGTCCTTTTCACCGCCCTCCGGAGCGATAAATCCAAAGCCCTTCTCATCGTTGAACCACTTTACTGTTCCGGTGGTACGCATACCGTACTCCCTTGTATCGTCTCGGTGTCATCGGGGTCCGGTCGTTCCGTACCACCTGAGCACCTCGTGTTCCGCGGGAAAGTTGGCGCCCCGCATCAAGCGCCGGCAGAGGAAACAAAAAAAAGGACCCGGGAAAGTATTCCCAGGTCCGTTTCCTTCCGTCGCTGGTGGCCGCCTCCAAGGCGACCGCACTCTCTGCCAGTCTCAAGGCTAGCGGAGCGAGGGGCGGGAGTCAACCCGCATCACCCTACCACCCCAACGCCGCCGACCAAGCCGTGAACGTTCGCCATGCACCCCAGTGAGGAATCAGGTGCCAGATCACGAGGTGCAAGCCCCAGGCGACGGTGAATACCACAAATGGAGCACGGACTGGCCCCCTCATGCGGTCCCACCCGATGCAGGCAACTCCGAGAAGTCCAGTGAAGATCTGGGTCTGGTAGAAGTCCAGGGAAGGCAATCCCAGGGGTTCGACGATGTTGAGGAACGCCCGTGAGAGGCCCGGCACCAGAAAAACCAAGCCGGTGGCAATCATGTAGCGCGCGTGAAGGTGGAAGTTCCTGCGATGGATCATTGCCAGCGTGTACAGCACGGCGAACAGCCCGGCGAGGAAATAGCCGAACCAGTAGACGCTCAGCGCCGGCGGGACCAGCGGGTCCTCAAGCCTCCCGATGAAGTACAAGTTCACCGCCACGCCGGACACGACGACCAGCGGTGCAATTACATAGGAGACCCTCCCCACCACGCGATGGAGGCTCAGGCGTCCCGTGCGCACGAGTGCGGCCTGGGTGATCAGGAGAAGCACCCAAGCGAGCATGGAGACGCCATGGAAATGGTGGGTGATGTGGATCCCCTGAAACAGGGTCGAAAAGTAGCTCTCCCAGAAGCCGGCGACGAGAACCACCAGCAGGGCGACGAACCAGAACACCACGTTTCGAAAGACGTCCACGGGGAGACGCTTCTCGGGCAAAGTGTCGACGTTGGGGAGGGCGGCGACCCTGCTTCGACGGGGTCCGCAGTAGGACCTCGTATCCGACCCAGAAGTCCATATATGGGCCATCGATCTCGGAAGGCAAGGATGGCGGGCTAGGCATTCAACGGGGTGCCTCCTCTTGCTCCTTCGCCCCACAACAAAGGCATTGACAAGGGGCGAGTGCGCGTAGCATAAAGGGCTAATCCCCACAATTCAGCGGCCGGGCCGCGAAGCGACCCGACTCCCCACCCACCCTCAAGGGGAGGTGACGGATCATGCTTCGTCGTAACGTCCACTCCGCCGTAGTTGGTGGCCTCGCCCTCCTTTCCGCAGCAGCGTGCTCGGATTCGAGCACGGAGCCCATCACCGTGAGCCTGGTGCTGCTCACGCCCACGAACGGCGAGGTCCAGGTCGGCAGCTCCCTGCAGCTCTCCTTGGAGGCCCGGGGAGCGAACGATCAAGTGGTCTCGAATCCCACCGTGACCTGGCAGAGCAACCACCCGAACATCGCGAGCGTGAACTCGGGCGGGAGCGTCCAGGGCCTCTCTCCGGGGACGGCCCGAATCACCGCCACGGTGGGAGAGGTGGCGGCCTCCGTTGACGTCGCGGTCTACGACCTTCCTCAGGTGGAGACCCGTCCAGCCACGGAGGTGACGGGTTCGAGCGGGGTCACGAACGGAGGGGTCAATCCCGGCGGAGCACCCACCGAGTGAACCTTCGAGCTGGGCCTCACCCCGTTCCTGAACGAGCAGTGTACCGGCACCAGTCCCCCGCTCACGGGCGTGGAGGAGTTCACCGTGAGCTGCTCGATCACGGGCCAACCCGAGGGCAGAACGATCTTCTACCGGGTCGTGGCCCAGAACAAGGCTGGGCGGGCCGAAGGTGCGACCCTGAGCTTCACGACCGCAGCTCCGAAGCCGGAGGGAGTCGCCACACTCCTCCCCACCGGGATCGCCACGCCGAGCGGGACGGTGCTCACCTTCGAGTTCGATGACATTGACGCGCTTCAAGAAATCCTCGACGACGGCGCGACATTCGTGGCTCTCCGACTACAAACGGAGGACTTCGCCACGGTCACGATCCACTCCCGGGAGACGACGGCTTCGCCGGAGACCCGGCCGATCCTGGAGATCGAATTCGAGTAGAGCGGGCGGGGGGGATCCCCGAAACCGTCGAGGGAAGGGCGATTCGAGGGCGAGCTCCTGGACCCCCTCTGCGCCCCGGGGTGGGACCCCTACCTTCCAGGCGGGGGCTCCCACCCTTCCACCTGGGTATCCAGGGGAAAGACGACGTACGGGGGTGGCTCCACCCCGTTGAGCCGAAGGTAGGGAACCACTTGCCCCAAGGTCCACGTTCCGTGCTCGAGTGCGCCGGATAGGGCGTGCCACCGGGTGACCCGGTACCGGGCGAAGACCTCTCCCTCTTCCCAGAGCTCCTCTTCGTCCACCTGCCCCAGGACCCCGAGCACGTAGCGGTAGCCCGCCCGGACATGGGCCAGGAGGGCTTCCTTGTCCCTGAGGTACTCTTCCGGACGCCCGGGGTCCGGGACGTCGTTCCGACCGAACGCCGTCGAGACAATTCCCACGTGGTCCTCCACGATGTGCTCGATCTGTTCGGCAAAGTCCCGAACTCCCTCGGTGGGGCGAAAGCCGAAGTGCTCCTCGGGCATGGCCTCCACGTAGGCCAGAACGTTGTCCCGGTGACGTTCCCAGTGCTGGATCATGAGCTCGGCGGTGGGTTGGGCCTGGAGTTCGGTGAGGGAGAGGAGGGCCCGAGGGCTCCACCCCTCCACGGCGGAGGGTCCTCCCGACGTCGCGGGAGGAGGGGATCCTGGTTGGGATAGAGCCGGCGAAGCCAGGAGGAGCACCGCCGTCGCCGCCGCCGTCCTGAGGACCCAATGCGGAGGCGTGAACTCGGGGCGTGGCGAGATCATGTTGCCTTACCTTGCTCGTGAGGAAGAAACCAGCCCTCCGGGCGACCGTGGGTCACCCTGGACGAGCTTGTGGAGCACGGAGCGGGGACGCTTGCTCAAACGGGACCCGGCGCAACGCTCATGAGCGAACGTTCGGAGAGAGGTTCACCACCGCAAGGGTGGGGGCAGGACCTGGAGGACGACGCCCTCGAGTTCACTCGCCAGCGCGACGGAGCACCCAGATCTCCAGGAGGGACCACTCCTCGCCTGGGTAGTTCTCCTGCTCCAGGGGGGAAAGCCGCCGATGCCGAGTGGCCCGGCTCCCGACGAAATCCAGAGAATCCAGGAGGGTCCGCTTCGTGGCGTCCGCCTTCTCCAGTCCGAAGGGGTTCAGGAAGTTGACGAGCATGTAGCCCTCGCCCTGACCCCCGGCGAAGGTGTCCACCACCTTCCGCACCGTTTCTGGCTCCAGATAGACCAGGGCGGCCGTGGAGATGACGATGTCCGCTTCGGAAAGCGCCTTGTCCACGGCTCGCTCCTCCTCCGCGGCGGGGACGTTCAGGTCCGCCACCACCGTCTCGTCGAAAAGCCCTACCTTTCGGCCGTAGGCCATGGCGCTGGAGGAGATGTCGATCCCGGTGGCCCGGGCCGGAAAGCGCCGTTTTCCGTTGATGGAACCGCACGCCTCCTCGTCCCGCCAGTTCTGGCGAATGGCCTCGTAGTCCATCCCGTAGAGGGTCGCCATGGTGGTGTTTCCGAAGCAGGCGGCCAGGTCGACGAAATTCAGCACCCTGCCCTCTTCGGCTTGGCGGCGGGCCCACGGGAGGATCAGCCGGTCGAACTCGGCCCGATTGAATCGGTCCGAGATGTACTCGAGCTCGTCCAGGATCCGCTCCTTGAACGGCACCGGCGTCTCGGCCACGTAGATATCATCGAAGTGCTGCTTCTTCTTTTCCGTCTTGACTCCCCCTTCGCCCATCTTGCGCCTCCCATATCAGCGATTCGAAACCGGATACGACCTTCCCGCCCGCTCAGCGTCGCGTTCACTCTCTCGTGAACGACTTGGGGTCACACGTCGAGAGCACTCCCAAGCCAAGTTGGGGATCGGGATGGACGCATCAAGGCCCGCTTCGAGGCGAGCGGTGCGTCAACCCGGCCTGACTCCCGCTACCCAGCTCTAATAGATTGTGGCCTATGCCTTCTTCGCTCACGGTAACACAGCTTCGAGATGAGCTCGAGAAACCGGCGGTCTATCCTCACCACCCCGAGACCGTTCACATCGAGCAGACACACATCTCCATCGTCGCAGTCGTTCCACCCTGGGTCTACAAATTCAAGAAGCCCGTGGATCTCGGCTTCCTTGATTTCTCCACCCTGGAAAAGCGCCGCCACTACTGCCACGAGGAGGTGCGGCTCAACGCGCGGCTTTGCCCCGATATCTATGAGAGAGTCGTGCCCCTTGTGCGGACGGATGGCGGATTCCAGGTAGACCCACCGGAGGAGACCGGGGTGGTGGTGGACTACGCCGTAAAGATGAAGCACATCGATACCGCCAAGACCCTCCATGGGCGAATCGAGGCCGGTGAGGTCGCAACGATTCATGTTGACCGGACCGCCCATCGGCTGTGTGCGTTTTATCGGGAGACCGCGGCGACGCCGGAGACGGCGGAGGCGGGGTGGACCAAGAACCTGCGTGTGAACATCGATGAGAACTTCGATCAGACCGAAGAATACGTGGGATCCATCTTTTCACGTCCGGCCTTCACCGCCCTCCGGAACTTCTTCCATCGGGTGCTCGATCAACATGCGAGCCTCTTTCACCGGCGCCGCGCCGGGGGGTTCGTGATCGAGGGGCATGGGGACCTGCGCCTCGATCACGTCCACGTCTCGGGGGACCGCGTGTGCATCCTCGATTGCATCGAGTTCGATGAGCGCTTTCGGCACCTGGACGTGGCCAACGATGTGGCCTTCCTGGCGATGGACCTGGACATCGCGGGACGGTCGGACCTCTCGCGTCGATTCGTGGACCAGATGGCCGATGGCCTCGACGATCCCGAGCTCCGCCTACTGCAGCCCTTCTACAAAGCCTACCGTGCCCACGTCCGGGCCAAGGTGGAGGCGATTCGGGCGGCGGAGGGCGAGGTGCCGGAAGCCCATCGGAAGGAGAGCCGCGTGCTGGCCCGCCGGCACGCACAGTGGGCACTCCGGTATGCCGCGTCCGGCGGTGAACCTCTTGTAATCGTGGTGATGGGACGCCCGGGGACAGGAAAGAGCACGCAGGCCGCGGCTGTGGCCGATGCCCTGGGGTGGGCCCAGATCGCATCCGACCCAACGCGAAAACGCCTGGCAGGCGTACCGCTGGACCAGCGCGCCGACGCGGAGACGCGGGAGCGCCTCTACACGGACGCAATGTCGGAGAAAACGTACGCTGCTCTTTGCGAACAGGCAGTGGAGCGGGGCCGCGATGGAGCGGGCACCGTCCTGGACGCCACCTACGGTAGCCCGGATCATCGAGAGCGCCTCCGATCAGCCCTCCGCGCCGCGAATCTGCCACATGCCTTCGTGGAGCTCATGGCGTCAGATGAGGCGTTGCGTGAGCGGCTGGCGGACCGTTCAGACGGGGCCCCCACCGCCTCGGACGCACGGCTCGAAGACTTCGACGAGCTGACGAGTAGGCACCGGGCACCGGATGCGCTTGAAGATCCACGCCACGTGCGCGTCAGCGCTGAGCTCCCCCCCGAGGAGACCACAAGAGAGCTACTTAAGTCCCTCATTCGCCTTCACGACCAGCCGTAAGGAGAGAGTCAGAGGATTCGACGGTACCCCTCCCTCATCGCGATCACGGGATGACCGGCTTGATGGCCGAAGTGCCAGGCGGCACACATCCCAAACCGTGGCGGCGGCCACCCGCGCCGTGCATATTTGCTTTTCCTGAGGGGGTTCCCCCTCGCATCACCCCACCCGCCGGGGGTGCCGAATGACTGACGACCGACTCACCGTCCTCGTGGTGGAGGACAACCCGGTCCAGGCCCGCCTCATCCAGGGTCTCCTGGAGCGCTCCGCCGCCCCATCCTTCCAGGTCGAACTCACGGACACCCTGGCCCAAGGGATCCGGCGGATGGAGGAGGGCGGAGTGGACGCGGTGCTCCTGGACCTCATGCTTCCCGACAGCGAGGAGCTGGAGACCTTCTCCCGGTTCCACGCCCACGCCGATGAGACCCCCGTCGTCATCCTCTCGGGGCTGGACGACATGGCCCTGGCGGCCCGGGCCGTGGAGGGCGGGGCACAGGACTATCTGGTGAAGGACCGGATCGAGGGTCCGGCCCTCGTCCGCTCCCTCCGCTACGCCATCGACCGGGCCCGGGCCCGGAGCGCCGAGTGGCACTCCCCCATGCTGCGTCTGGCCCAGCAGCAGTTCCTGAAGGCGGCCCAACTCATGGGGCTGGACGACAACATCCGTCAGCGGCTCCTCTTCCCTGAGCGGACCCTCCTGGTCTCCTTCCCCTTCCGCCGGGACGACCGGGCCGAGGTGGAGACCGTCTTCGGGTACCGGGTCCAGCACGTCCTCACCATGGGGCCCACAAAGGGGGGAATCCGCTACCATCCCGGAGTGAACCTGGGGGAGGTCTCGGCCCTCGCCATGTGGATGACCTGGAAGTGCGGCCTCATGCACCTCCCCTTCGGCGGGGCCAAGGGCGGGGTCCGAGTGGATCCCACCGCCCTCAGCAGGTCCGAGCTCCAACGGCTCACCCGACGCTACACCTCGGAGATCTTTCCCATCATCGGGCCGGAACGGGACATTCCCGCGCCCGACATGGGCACGAACGAGCAGGTCATGGCCTGGCTCATGGACACGTACAGCCAACAGCACGGCCACGCCGTGCCCACGGTGGTCACGGGCAAGCCGGTGGTTCTGGGCGGCTCCCTGGGCCGGAAGGAAGCTACGGGCCGGGGGCTGGTCTACCTGGTGGAGGAGGCGGCCCGAACCGTGGGGCTCGACCTGGAGGGGGCCACCGCCGTGGTGCAGGGGTTCGGGAACGTGGGAAGCCACGCCGCTCGCTTCCTGGCCGAGGACGGGGTGAAGGTGGTGGCCGTGAGCGACGTGAGCGGGGGGATCCACAACGACCGGGGGCTGGATCTGGAGGCGGTGGAGGCCCACGTCCGGGAGAACCGGGTGCTCCAGGGCTTCCCGGAGGCCGACCCCATCACGAACCGGGAGCTCCTGGAGCTTCCCTGCGACGTCCTGGCCCCCTGTGCCCTGCAGAGCCAGATCACCGCTGAAAACGCCTCGCGGATCCGGTGCAGGATCCTGGCCGAGGGGGCGAACGGTCCCACCACGCTGGAGGCCGACGACATCCTCACCGAGGAGGGCGTCTTCGTCCTTCCCGACATCCTGGCCAACGCCGGCGGGGTCACCGTCTCCTACTTCGAGTGGGTCCAGGGCACCCAGAACTACATGTGGACCCTGGAGCAGATCAACGAGCGCCTGCGACAGGCCGTGGCCGCCGCCTTCCGCCGGGTCCACGCCCGCTCGGAGCGGGAAGAGGTGGACATGCGCACCGCAGCCCTCATGGAGGGAGCGGCCCGGGTGAGCGAGGCCAAGCTGAGCCGCGGGCTCTTCCCGTGAGCGCCTCGCCGGGGTCGGCCGGCCCCGGAGATACCGGCCCTGGCGCCTCCTTCCACGCCGACCCCGGCCAGCTCCGCCTCATGGGCCGGATCGTCCGGACCGTGGCCGTGGTCCTTCCCGTTCTCGCCGCCGCCGTCCTTTCCGGCTGGCACTTCCAGGTCCAGGTCCTGACGAGCCTTCTCCATCCCGGCGGGGTGGCCATGAACCCCCTCACCGCCGTCCTCTTCCTCCTGTCCGGGTTAGCGGTGGGGCTTCTGGGCTGGACCGGTCCCAGACCCGGGCCGGTACGGAACGCGGCGGGAACCGTCCTGGGGGTCGGGATCACAGCCCTGGCCCTCCTCACGCTCCTGGACAACGTCTTCCCCTGGCTCCCCTCCGTGGACGCCATCCTCTTCCCAGGCGAGCTGGGGGGGAACCGGATGGCGCCGAACACCGCGCTCTGCTTCAGTCTGGCAGGTGGGGCCCTGGCCCTCCTGGATCGACGGGTGGCGGGAGGCCACCTCCCGGCTCAGGGGCTGATCCTGGCGGTGGGCGCCATCACCCTTCTGGCCCTGACGG
>SKZC01000016.1 GCA_007127575.1 Gemmatimonadota bacterium | reverse complement strand
TCACGGTGTCCAGAGATCGGTATCCGGGTGGAAGGCGGCCCACGCAAACCAGAACGCCACGTAGGCCTCGTCCACGGGAGTGAGGGCCGCACCGGCCAACTCACCGTCCCGAGCCACACCGTCCATGCGCCACCGCGACCCCGTCTCCTCATCCCGGATCTCCCCACCCTCCACCTGGAACGTCAGGCTCTGGCCGTCCAGGTCGGGCCGGAAGGCCATGGCGCCGTCCACGGAGGTCTCCCAGAACACCACGATCTCTTCACCCTGGTACTCGAGTGGGACGACCAGGGTGCCGCCTCCGCCACCCGCGGCTACCCGGAGCTCACCAAAGGGCAAGGCGATGGCTCCCGCTCCGTCCTCTCCTGGAAGACCCAGGACGCGCTCCTTCATAGGCCGCCGCCGGTCCAGGTCGTCCATGGGGAAGAGCAGGTCACTGTTCTGCTCGTACGTCCCGTACGGATACTGGCGGTAACTCCGGGGGATGCCCGTATCCTCGCTGACCACGTAGGTCTGGGGGTGGAGATCCCTCCACCCGGACCAGGTGGTCTCCACCGCCCCCACCATGGGCAGTTCGGTCCCGTCGGCCGCTCCGCAGCGGGCGCCCCTCTTCATCTGGGGCCAAAGGGACCGGGGCTCCCGCCGATCGAACATCACCATGTTGTTCTGAAAGAGGAGCCCGGACACACCCAGCCCCGCCCCGTCGACGACGCTCCGGTCGAAGACGAGGCTGGAGCCGGTGAGGGGACAGTAGGTCACCGCGACCTGGCCCCCATCCGGCAGATCGAGGTTCAGGATCTCGTGCCACCAGAGGATGTTATGGGGAATGGCGTAGGCGTGCCCATCCACCAGAAGCCCGATGACCCGGGGGTCATCGAAGCCGGGGGTTTCATTCAGGTACTGGGCATCGGCCTCCTGCGCCCGGACGAACTCCACCTCGTCCGTGTCCAGGCTCGGGATTCCATCCGGCGGGACCCCCCCATCCATGAGCTCGTCCTCAGGAATGCTGCATTCCAGTGACGAGAAGGGCGGGTCGCTGGGGTCCGGGGCAGTGAAGTCGCCAGCGTCGTCACACGCGGCGACGAGAAGCCCGGCCAGCAAGGCAAGGCCCCCGATGCGCAGACGAGGTCGGTAGGTTAGCTCGCGGCCCATGTGCACGATCCAGGTGTGGCTTGGCATTGCCGGCGCTCCAGAGTGTCGGGGTCCTGACGTTGGGGGTGGCCTTTGGGGCCACCGCCAGTCCACCCTACCCAACCGGTGGGGTCTCGTTGGGGTTCCCGGGATCCTGGGCGCCCAGGCGTCGTACCCCAAGACACGCACGTCACATCGTTACCCAAGACACTCACCTCACAAGGAGAGATGGCTACGTGAAGGACGACTCCGAGGTTCGCACCGATGAGGACCTGGGCCGGATCTTACAGCGGTTGGACGGACGAGGATACAAGGCCTACAAGGAAATTCAGGGTGGTTGGGCCTTTCCGGACTTCAGCCTCTGGGTGGATCATGTGCAGGGAGACCCCTTCGCCGCTCCCAGTCGCGTCCGGGTCCGCGTGCCTGCATCCATCACTCAGCTTCCAGGGGAAGTGCGCAGCCCCGATGCCCGGGCCATCGGCACCGCTTGCCTCCTGGCACGGACCTTTTCCCACGAGGCACGCCGCGTGTCCGGAAGCCGGGGAAGCGGGAAGAGCGGAGAGGTCCGCATGGAGGCTCCGGGCCAGGAGGTGCTCCCGCACACCGCCGTCCAGGTGGACGGAGACGGCGGGGTGGAGGCCCGGTTCACCGTGGGCCTGCCCGCCCGAGGCAGAAAGGTTCTCGGGCGGCAAGCCGCCGCCCTCCTCTGCGAGACCGTTCCGGCCATCGTGGAACGGAGCCTCCTGGCCCAAGCGCACCCGCACCGGGAACTCGTGCGTCACGCCGAGGTGAACCAGGACGCGGAGGTCTTGCGATCCCTTCTTGAAGAGCGAGAGCTGGTGGCCTTCGTGGCCGACGGCGCAGTGCTCCCCCGTCGATCCGGAGTGGATGATCGGCCCCTGGAGGGAGAAGCGGTGGTTCCCTTCGAGTCTCCCGAGCCGCTGCGGGTGGAGATGGCCCTTCCCAACCGGGGAAGCATCACCGGAATGGGGATCCCCCGGGGCGTGACGCTCATCGTCGGAGGCGGATATCACGGTAAGAGCACGCTCTTGAGGGCCGTGGAGCAGGGGGTGTACAACCACCGACCGGGGGACGGTCGAGAGTTCGTCGTGGCGGACGCCGGGGCGGTGAAGGTGCGGGCCGAGGACGGACGCTCGGTCGCCGGGGTGGACATCTCCCCGTTCATCGGGAAGCTCCCCGCAGGGACGGACACCCAGGCCTTTTCCACGGAGAACGCGTCGGGCTCCACGAGCCAAGCGGCGGGGATCGTGGAGGCGTTGGAGGCTTCGGCCCGAGTTCTCTTGGTGGATGAAGACACCGCCGCCACGAACCTCATGATCCGCGACAGAAGGATGCAGGCCCTGGTCCCCCGGGAGCACGAACCCATCACCCCGTTCATCGACCGCGTCCAGGCCCTGTATCGGGATCGCGGTGTGAGTTCCCTCCTGGTCCTGGGGGGAAGCGGGGACTATCTCGAAGTAGCGGACACCGTCATCGCCATGACGGCCTATCGCCCTCAGAAAGTGACGGCCAGGGCCCGAGAGGTAGCAAAGGAATTCCCCACGGGGCGGATCGCAGAAGCTCCGGAGCCCCTGAGTCCGGCACCTCGACGGATTCCTCTCGCTCACTCCGTGGACCCGAGCCGGGGGAAACGGAGCGTGAAGATCCAGGCTCGGGACGGGAACCGAATCCTCTTTGGCCGCAACGAGCTCGACCTCTCCTCGCTGGAGCAACTGGTCTCTCGGGCCCAGCTCCGGTCCCTGGGTCAGGCGCTCCTGTTGGCCCGCCAGCGCTTCATGGACGGGGAGTGTTCCATCCCCGAGATTCTGGATAGGGTGGAGACGGCCGTGGAGGAGGAGGGCCTGGACGCCTTATCGTCCCGACAACCGGGAGACCTGGCCATGTTCCGTCGCTTCGAGCTTGCGGCGGCCTTGAACCGACTCCGGGCGCTGAAGGTCCGCTCGGAGGCTTGAGGGAGGAGAGCGAGATGGAAGCCAAACTGCGCAGTACCGACGACCTGCCCCTGGAGCCGGTGAGCGGAGGGGAGGGCACGGCCCGGCAGCTTCTCACCGGACCCGGCGAAGGTGCCGGCTTCCACATGCGCCGGTTCGTGATGGAACCGGGCGGGGGGATGCCCCGACACCGCAACCAGGTGGAGCACCAGCAATACGTCCTTCGGGGACGAGCCTCCGTGGGGCTGGGAGACGAGACGGTGACGGTGAGAGCCGGCTCCGTGGTCCACATCCCCGCCGGAGTTCCCCATTGGTACCGAGCCGAGGGGAGTGAACCCTTCGAGTTCCTCTGCGTCGTTCCTGACGACCCGGACCGCATCGAGCTGGTGGATGGTGGATGATCCGTCCTACGGTGATGATTTCCCTGGGAAGCGAACCCCTGGTGGAAGCCACTTTCCTGGAACGCCCGAACCGATTCCTGATCCGGGCGGCACTTCTCAACGGAGGGGGGCCGGTGGAAGCGCACCTCCCGGACCCCGGGCGACTCCGTGAGATTCTCGTCCCGGGGGCCCGGCTCTTTCTCAGGCCAGCTGCCGGGAAACACCGGCGAACCCGTTGGACCCTGACTCTGGCGGAGAGCCCGGGAGGTGAAGGACTCGTCTCGTTGGACACGACCCTCCCCAATCGGCTCGTTCACAAAGCCCTGGAATCGTCGGCTCTTCCGGAGTTTCGAGAATGGACGCTGGAGCGCGCCGAGGCCACCGTCGGGGGGTCTCGGTTCGATTTCCTCCTTCGCGGTCCATCCCAACTCCTCGTTGAAGTGAAGAGCGTCACCCTGGTGGAGGACGGTGTGGGCCTGTTTCCCGACGCCGTGACGGCCCGAGGCACCCGCCATGTGCGGGAGCTCTCCTCCGTGGCTCGAAAGGATGGCTGGGACGCTGCAGTGCTCTTCATCCTCCAACGTGAAGATGGCCGGGAGATCCGGGCCGCCCCCTCCATCGACCCCGCTTTCGCAGAGGCCCTGAGCGAGGCCCGGGAAGCGGGCGTAAGGGTTCTGGGGCGCCGGTGTCGGGTCTCTCTGGAAGGGGTGGAGCTCGGCGACCCTCTTCCCGCAGGCTAGTGGCAGGTCGCCATGGCCACCTCTGGGCCCATCCGGAAGGGAGACGGGGTTCCGGCCGCTCCAGCGGCGTATGAGGTGGTCTCCGTCAGCAAGCGCTACGGAACGGTGGAGGCGCTGAGCCAGGTGAGCCTGGAGGTGCATCCAGGGGAGTCGCTGTCTCTGGTCGGCGAGAGCGGCTCAGGGAAGACCACCCTCCTCCGCTCCCTGAACCGGATGGTGGAGCCGGAGGAGGGACGAGTCCTCCGACTGGGTCGGCCCCTGACGGAGTTGAACCCCGTCCGACTCCGACGCGAAACCGGCTACGTACAACAGGAAGGAGGCCTCCTCCCCCATTGGACGGTGCTCCGGAACGCGGCACTGGTGCCCAGGCTGCAGCAGCGGGAAGATGCGGAAGAGCTCGCCAGGAAGGCCCTCCGTTGGGTGGGTATGAACCCGGAGGGGTTCGGCTCGCGGTTTCCCGGCGAGCTCTCGGGAGGCCAGCGGCAGCGGGTCGCCCTGGCCCGGGCCATCGCCGCCGAGCCCCCGGTGGTGCTCATGGATGAGCCCTTCGGAGCCCTGGACGCCATCACGAGGGCCGAAGTCCGTGAAGCGTTCCAATCGCTCCGGGATCAATTGGGATTCACCGTGATTCTGGTGACCCATGATCTTCGGGAAGCCTTCGAACTGTCGGATCGAGTCGCAGTGCTGAAAGGGGGTCGAGTGGAGGCGCTGATGCCTCCCGAGGAGCTGCGTGCAAGCCCACCCTCCCCCTACGTGGCCCGACTCCTGGCTCGGTCCGGACTCCGAAGTTAATGCGCCTGGTCTTGCAGGTTGGTGTAATGGCCCTTTCCACCACGCTTCTGGCCGGTCTCTTCCCGCCTGCCGCCGCAAGCGCACCACAGGACCGGGTGGTGGTGGGGTCCAAGGCCTTTGCCGAGTCGTACCTGCTGGCGGAGGCCTTCGCCCAACTCCTGGAGAGCCGGGGGTTCGATGTGGAACGGCGACTGGGTCTGGGCTCCACGGAGGTCCTCTTTCAAGCCCTACGCACAGGCGCGGTGGACGTCTATCCCGAGTACACTGGCACGGGGCTCCTGGTGCTTCTGGACCGCTCCCCCGACGGGTCGCCGGAGGAGATCTTCCGGATCGTCCAGGAGGAGTTCCGGGAGCGTTGGGGCGTGGGTTGGCTCCCCGGGCTGGGGTTCGAAAACACCTATGCCATCTCGGTCCACCGGGAGACGGCGGAGGCCTTTCGCCTGGAGACGCTCTCGGACTTGGCCCGAGAGGGGCCGCACCTGGTGGGCGGCTTCTCCCCGGACTTCCTCGGGAGGGAAGATGGGCTTCCAGGGCTCCAGGAAGCGTACGGTCTCCGACTGAGGCAGACCCGGTCCCTCCTCCAGGCCATCAAGTACGAAGCGCTGGCGGCCAGACAGGTGGACGTCATCGACGCCTACTCCACCGACGGTCGGCTCGCAGGGTTGGACGCGGTGATCCTCCGGGACGACCGGGACTTCTTTCCCCCCTACGAGGCGGCCCCCGTGGTGAGCCCCCGAGTCCTGGAGGAGCTGCCGGAGGCTGTGGAGGCCCTGTCCTCCCTGGCCGGTCGGCTGGATGAAGAGGCCATGCGCGGGTGGAACCGGAGGGTGGAGGTGGAGGCGGAACCCTTGGCCCAGGTGGCCCGAGATCTTCTTCGGGAGGCCGGTGTCATCGGAACCGGGGACCCGGGCTCCACCCTCCCAGGGGAGACGGAGGAGCCTTCCCTGGGCCCGGCGTCCCCTCCAGTCGACTCCGGACTCGTGACCTACATGTGGGACCGGAGGGAAGCACTCCTGAGCCAGACGGTCCAGCACCTCTTCCTGGTGGGGCTCTCTCTCCTGGCGGCTGTGACCCTGGCCGTTCCCATGGGGCTCGTGTTGGAACGAGCCGCTTGGGGGGCGGAGGGAGTCATCCGGGCAGTGGGTGGGATCCAGACGGTTCCCAGCATCGCCCTCCTGGCCTTCATGATCCCGCTCCTGGGGGTCGGGGTGCTCCCGGCCCTGGTGGCTCTCTTCCTCTACTCCCTTTTCCCCATACTCCGAAACACCTTCACCGGCGTCCGGGACGCCGACCCGGCAGCGGTGGACGCCGCAGAGGCGCTGGGCATGACCCCGGGTCAGATCCTGACCCAGGTCCGGCTGCCCCTGGCCTCGCCGGTGATCATGGCGGGCATCCGAACCGCCGCCGTGTTGAACGTGGGCACCGCCACCCTGGCCGCCTTCATCGGCGCCGGCGGCCTCGGCGACCCCATCGTGGCCGGCCTGGCCCTGGCGGACTCCAGAATGATCCTGTCGGGAGCCATTCCCGCAGCCCTCCTCGCCCTGGGAGTGGACGGAGCACTGGCCTGGGTGGAGCGCCGCCTACGCCCACTCCGGGCGGCCGCGGGCTGAGGTCCGAGGAGAGTCCGGGGCCACCCCCTATTGGGACATTTCGGCCCATTCGCCAGGCAGGTCGGGACCAGAGCCCCTGGGGATCCCAAGGCGCAGGGCGATGGCGTTCCCCCCGTCCCCGTGGCACGAATTTCGCAAACCGGCTCCACGACCTACATTCTCGCTTTGAACGGATCGTTTTGGCCGTCCCAATAGCCCAAGGAGCTTCGATGTTCAACCGTGTACTCGTCGCCATGGATCTCTCCCCCGCCACCGAGGCGCTGATCTCCGCCCTCCCGGGGCTCAAGGACTTTGGAACCGAAGAGATACATCTCGTCCATGCCACCAAGCCGACGGCCCACCCGGTGTCCCGTTCCCTTCGTCAGGTGGAGGAACTTCGGGCCCGGCTGCGGAAGCTGGCGGAACGCTTGGGTGAGGACGGCTTTTCCGTCACCGTGGATCTGCCCTCCGGCCCTGCGGCGGCAGAGATCGTCCGGGTGGCGGAGGAAAGGGACCCATCCATCCTCATGGTGGGGACCCGCAGTCATACGAAGCTCTACGAGGCCTTCGTAGGGAGCGTGGCCTGGGAGTTGGTCCGACGAGCCCGGCGCCCGGTGCTCCTTCACCGCATCGAAGCAAGCCGCCCCGATCCGGAAGCAGCGCTGGAGTCCAGGACCTCGGGCCTCCCCGAACGGGTCGTGCACCCCACGGACTTTTCGGAAGCGGCGAACGGCACCTTTCCGTGGGTGGAGGGGCTGGCCCGCCTGGGGGTGCCGGAGATCGTTCTACTCCATGTGGAAGACGCCAATACTACCGAGACCCGGGAGGAAGCCCAGGGAAAGCTGGACGACCTGGGGGAACGCCTGGAGAAAGCTGGGGCACCGGAGGTGCGCACCCTGGTCCGCTCCGGGGAACCTGCGGAGGAGATTCTCGCTGCCGGGGGCCGGAACCCCCATGCTATGGTGGTGATGGCCACCCACGGTCGGGGCTTCTTCCCGGAGATCGTTTTGGGGAGCGAGAGCAGAAGGGTAGCGCGGCAAGCGGCGGCGCCGGTTCTCCTGGTCCCTGCCCGGGCAGAAGCCTGAGACACGGACTCTTCTGGCTGGGAGGGGTCCACACCCGCCATGAGGTAAGTCATGATGCTGAGCGCCACATCCGGGGCCGTACGCCGAACCGGTTCCACCGCTGCTCTACTGGGTTCCATCCTCATCGCCCTCTCGGTTTCGGCCTGCGCGCCAACCGCTGAGGGCGACGAGGCGTATCGGGTGGCGGTGGCCCGGTTCTCCCACGAGACGTGCACCTTCTGTCCGGGGCCCGAACCCGGGATCGAAGACTGGACCCGGAGCCGCCCCCCCTATGAGGGGGACGAGGTGTTGGAGCTGGGCTCATACGTGGGGGGCTTCGTACGACAGGCTCGAGAGTTCGGTGACGTGGAGCTCGTGGGCCTCACCTCTCCGGCGGGTGTATGGGGCGGCTCCTCTCGGACCTGGAACCAGGAAGAGGCCTTCGATCACTTCGTGGGTCAAATGTTGGAAGAGCTGGAGGCCGCCCTCCCCGTGGACGGGGTCTTCCTCTCCCTCCACGGCGCCATGGCCGTGAGGAACATCCCACGACCCGAAGCGGAGATGGCCCGGCGCTTCCGTGAGGCGGTGGGCCCCGACGTCCCCATCGTGGCCACCTTCGACCTGCACGGTAACGAGGACGAAGAGTTCCTCCGCTGGGCGGATGGGGCCTTCGTCACGAAGCGGTTTCCTCACTACGACTCCTACCTCCAAGGTGAACGGGCGGCTCGGTATCTCCGCAGGGTCATGCGCGGCGACTACACTCCCACCACCGCTACCCGACGCCCGCCGGTCATCACGCCCACCGTACTTCAGTGGACCGGCGCCTCCCCAGTCATGGACATCATGGAGCGAGCCCGCCGCTGGGAGGCCAGGGAGCCGGGCGCCTTCGTCAGCGTCTTCCTGGGATTTCCCTGGTCCGACGTCCCCAACGTGGGCACCACCGTCCACGTCATGACCGACGGCGACCAGGAACTGGCGGACCGCATCGCTGAGGACGTGGCGGAGTACATCTGGCGCGTCCGGGAGGAGTACGCCCACGCCCAATTCCCCCTCCCGGATGAAGCGGTGGCCCTGACCCGGGAGGCGATAGCCGCCGGCGAGACACCAGCGGTCCTGGCCGACTACTGGGACCGACCCGGAGACGCCACATGGACCTTGCGCGAACTTCTGGATCAGGGGGTGGACCGGGTCCTCTACGCAGCGCTCACCGATGAACCCGCCCTGGACCGGATCTGGGAGGAGGACCTCCAGCCGGGGGATCCGTTCCAGATGGAAGTCGGCGGCTACACCGGACCCCAGGCCGGCGACCCCGTGGCCATCGACGGAACCCTGATCTGGAGAGGCGAACGCTGGGGGTACGACCGGGTGGCGGCGGTGGAGCACGGGACCGGTAGCGTCCTCATCCTGGTTCCCGCCTATCAGCAGATCACCACCCCTCAGCAGGTGCGGTTCGGCCCCATCGAACCCGATGACTTCGACGTCTTCGTCCTGAAAACCCGGGTTCACTTCAGGCGAGGCTTCGATGAAACCGGGTACGCCCCCACGATCCACATCGTGGATGCTCCCGGGGACTGGTTCGGCACGCTCCGGCTGGATGCCCTGGAGTATGAGAACGTGGACCTGACGGACTTCTACCCCTTCGGCCGGACCGAAATGTGAGGTCTCCGTCGCCCTTGCCTCGCCCATTTGAGGGCATTACCCATTATTTTATGCAGTGATGTCCGCAGCATCGGATCCGGCTCACCCACGGATCCACCCTCGAAGGAGTCTGGCCATGGTGCAGTACCCTTTCCGAGCCTTTCCCAGCAGTGCGTCGTCCCGGAGTCGTGGGACCAGAAGCTCCTCCACCACCGGTCCGTGGGGGATGCGTTGCGTCGGATCGACCCTGCTGCTGGCCGCTCTCCTCTTGCTCCTCCCCGCAACGCCGGTTGTGGCCCAGGACGGTGAGCTGAGGATCGTCCCCTCCGCCGGGGTCATGGTCCCCACCTCCATCCTCTATCGCTCCGATCTCCCTCAGTCCACCGCGGAGCTGGGGAACGCGCCCGTGGTTTCCCTGGGCGTCCACGCGATGTCGCGCAACTTCCCCCTTTCCGTGCGGGTGACGCTGGATCGGTTGGACTGGTTCGACACGACCGTGGAAGGCCGCTTCGGCGGCCAGGTCCACCCCTTCACCGTGCCCACCGCCATCACCCTCGTCACGGGTGACCTGCTGGTCCACCCGTTTCGGTGGGAGGGCGTAGCACCCTATGCCTTCGGGGGCTTCGGGATGAAGAACTATTCCTTCGGCTCGGAGAGCCCCTCCGACGACGGATTCGGATTCAACTTCCCGGAGGACGGCACCAGCGGACGGATCCATTACGGAGTGGGAGCGGAGTTCGGTCTCGCCGGACAGACCGTGGGAGCGGAAGCCGGCGGCAACTACAACCGCTTCGTCCTCGTAGACGATTCCCGGGAGGCCACCCGGTCCGAGGACCAACATGAATTCGTCTTGCGGGTCCTCCTGCCCCTGCCGCTGGTCACCTTCTAGTGTCCCGAGTCAGAGGTTCGTTGAAGCACCGAGGGTGCCGAAGCGCCGCTGTGGCTAGGCGCCACGACGAGGAATAGCAGCGCTATTGCGAGGAGGAGCAACGACGCCACAGCGGATGCAGCGGCGCACGAATGCCAACGAACCTCTGATTCGGGACACTAGTGTCCGCCCCACCCAGGTAGTCGGGGGCGAAGGGGCTCCGTGACGCCTCCCTCCCTGGCACGGTTCGCCTGGGTGGCCATTGCGGCTTCCGTGGCCGTCATCGCCTTGAAGGGGACCGCGTGGCTCCTCACCGGCTCCGTAGGGCTCCTTTCCGACGCCCTGGAGTCGTTGGCGAATCTGGCAGGGGCCATTATGGCCTACCTCATGCTCCTCCTGGCCGCTCGTCCCCCGGACGAGGACCACCACTACGGCCACGGGAAGGCGGAGTACTTCGCCAGCGGGTTCGAAGGAGCGCTCATCCTCATCGCCGCGGCTGCGGTGGCGGTGGCGGCCATTCCCCGCCTGATTCACCCCAGACCCCTGGAGTCGGTGGGCCTGGGACTGGTGGTGGCGGGGATAGCCACGGTCATCAATTTTCTGGTCGCCCGGTTCCTCTTCCAAGTGGGATCGGAGGAAGGATCCATTACGCTGGAGGCCACCGGCCACCACCTCATGACTGATGTGTGGACCTCCGGGGCCGTCATCGGCGGAGTCGCCGTGGTATCCGTCACCGGTTGGCATCGCCTGGATGCCATCCTGGCACTGGCCGTGGCGGGCCACATCGTGCACACGGGAGTACGGCTGATGCGCCGCTCCGCCATGGGGCTCCTGGACACGGCCCTCCCTGAGGAACGGCTCGACGTCATCCGGGGAATCCTGGCCCGCTACGAGGCCGACGGGATCCAGTTCCACGCCCTTCGAACCCGTCGGGCCGGGAGGCACAACTTCATCTCCTTTCACGTCCTCGTGCCGGGAAGCTGGACCGTACAGAGGGGACACGACCTGGTGGAGGAAATCGAAGCGGAAATGCGAGACGCCCTGCCACGCTCCACCGTTCTCACCCACCTGGAGCCCGTAGAGGACCCCGTCTCCTTCGAGGACACTTCACTCCATC
>SKZC01000135.1 GCA_007127575.1 Gemmatimonadota bacterium | reverse complement strand
GGTGGCGGCTCGGTTGTCCGAGCTGGGGGTTCGGGCAGAGCTCACGGTCATTCGAACCACCGGGGACCGCCTCCAGCATCAACCCCTTCCCGAGATCGGAGGAAAGGGCCTTTTCACCAAGGAGTTGGATTCGGCCCTTCTGGATGGGGAGGTGGATCTGGCCGTCCACTCACTGAAGGATCTTCCCACACAGGTGGAGGAGGGGATCGAGGTCTCCGCCGTTCCGGTCAGGGAAGATCCGCGGGACGTCCTCATCGGAGAACGCTCCTCATCCGTCACCTTGGAATCTCTCCCGGAAGGCGCGCGGGTCGGCACCAGCTCCCTCCGCCGTCAGGCCCTTGCTCTGGCCTTCCGCTCCGATCTGGAGGTGGCTCCCATTCGGGGGAACCTGGACACCCGGATCCGGAAGGTGGACGAGGGAGAATACGAGGCCATCGTAGTGGCGGGAGCCGGAGTTCGGAGGTTGGACTTCGCGGACCGGATCTCCCAGTGGCTGGAGCGCACCGCATGGCTGCCTGCTCCCGGCCAGGGGGCGCTGGCCGTCGTGACCCGCTCCGACGACCCGGAGATCCGGGATGTGGTGGCGGCGGTGGACCACCCGGAAACCCGGGCGGCCGTGGATGCCGAGCGGACGCTTCTGGCCGAGCTGGAGGGAGGATGCCGGCTTCCGGTGGCCGCCTTGGCGATGCCGTACTCAGGGGGGCTACGGCTTTGGGGTCTCGTGGCCTCGCCAGACGGCCGTCACCTCGTTCGGGCGGACCGGACGGGGCGAGCGGACCGCCCCCGGGAGCTGGGCAGAGAGGTGGCCGAGCTCCTCCTCCGGCAGGGTGCCGGTGAGGTCCTCGGCCGAGTGCGAAATCATCATTTTCCCGTTGCGGCTCCCCTGGACCGGGGAGATGACTCGCTGGACCCGTGAACCGTTCCTCCCAGGAGGTTTGCCCATGAGCCGGGACGATGGTCGCGGGCCGGGATCGCTCCGGCCCGTCTTGGTGGAGCCGGAGAGTGCACCCTATGCCGAAGGCTCTTGCCTCATCTCCGCAGGGAATACCCGGGTCCTGTGTACCGCGTCGGTGGAGGACTCCCTTCCGCCGTGGCGGAACGAGGAGGATGGGGGATGGGTCACCGGCGAGTACAGCATGCTTCCTCGGGCCACCCACACCCGGAACCGACGGGAACGAAACGGCCTCAAGGGGAGGACCCAGGAGATCCAGCGACTGGTAGGACGGTCGCTGAGGGGAGCGGTGGACCTCCGGCGCCTGGGGCCCCGGACGGTGGTGGTGGACTGCGACGTGTTGCAGGCGGATGGAGGGACCCGCACCGCGTCCATCACCGGAGGTTGGATCGCCCTGGCCCTTGCCTGCCGGAAACTGCTGGACGAGGGACAGGTGGACTCCAACCCCATCCACGATCAGGTGGCTGCGGTGAGTGTGGGTGTGGTGGACGGGGTCCCGCTTCTGGATCTGGATTACGGGGAGGACGTCCGGGCGCAGGTGGACATGAACGTGGTGGCCACGGAGGCGGGCGAGCTGGTGGAGGTCCAGGGAACTGCAGAGGGCCGTCCCTTTCCCCGATCCCAGCTCGATGAGCTGATGGATCTGGCGCTCGCCGGGGTCCACGAGCTCGCCACGGCTCAGCTCCGAGCGCTGGGGGAGGAACGGGAGTGAAGCTCCTTCTTGCCACTCGAAGCGTGGACAAGGCCGCCGAGATCCGGAGGATTCTGGCGGTAGTCCCGGGCCTTGAGCTCCTGGACCTCACGACTGCGGGAATCCCGGAGACGGAAGAGGAGGAGGGGATTGAGGCCTTCGAGACCTTCGAAGAAAACGCCGCGGCCAAAGCGCGGTATTTTGCTCGACAGTCGGGCCTCGCTACGGTGGCCGACGACTCCGGCCTCGTGGTGGACCCCTTGGACGGCCGGCCCGGAGTTCGGTCGAAGCGCTTCTCCCCCCGCGGGAGGGTGCTTTCGGGCCTGGAGCGAGACCGGGCCAACAACGAGTACCTTCTCGAGCTCCTGGGTGACCTCGCCCTTTCCCGGAGGACGGCACGATACGTGTGCGTCGCTGCCCTGGTGGGTGGGGAGCAGGGGGATGCGTCCTTCCGAGGTGAGGCCGAAGGTCTGATCCTGGGACGCCCGAGGGGAAGCGAGGGGTTCGGATACGACCCCCTCTTTTTCGATCCGGCTCTCGGTCGAACGTTTGCGGAGATCCCCCGGGAGGAAAAGAACCGGAGAAGCCACAGGGGAAGGGCGTTCCAGGCCGTGGCGGAACACCTCCGCACCCTTCAGGCGGGGGTGCATGGGACGGGGGGAGCGGACTGGCCGTGAACGAGACGCGGTACAAGCCCGCGGAGGTGGGGCCGAGTGACGACGGGGCACGCCTCCGCATCGCCTGGCAGGACGGCCATGAGTCGCTTTACGACCCCCGGAAGCTCCGACTGGCCTGCCCCTGCGCCGGCTGTGTGGACGAGATGACCGGAGAAGCGATCCTGGTGCCCAGCATGGTTCCCGACGGGATCCATCCACATTCCATCCAGTACGTGGGCCGGTACGCCCTTCAATTCGTCTGGAGCGATGGCCATTCCACCGGGATCTTCCCCTTCGAGTACCTGAGGAAGCTTTGCGGCTGCGCCGAGTGCGGGGAGCCCTCCCCGTAGTGCTCCCGGTAGTATGAGTACACCCCATCCCGTTCCGGGCCCTTCGCCACTATCTTGGAACGCTGATGGAAGGTCTTCGGGGCGTGGCGCAGCACGGTAGCGCGCCTGCTTTGGGAGCAGGAGGTCCCCGGTTCGAATCCGGGCGCCCCGATTGAACTTACGGGATTTCAGGTATCGGAGCGTGCACGGTGCGTGCGCGGCCCGGAATGAAGGTCGGGAAGGCCGCCGGGAAGGGGCCCGCCGTTGGCGACGGGGCGCGTCGGAAGGTCCCGGGAGGGTGCCGGGTCACTTGAAGAGCTTCCCGAACAGTCGCCCGGTCCCCTTACCGGCGGCCC
>SKZC01000279.1 GCA_007127575.1 Gemmatimonadota bacterium | reverse complement strand
CTGCCCAGGAGCCAGGGGCACACCACACGGTGCCCGGCGAGGGCGAGAATGGACATGCACCGGAAGAGGAGGACGGCGACGGTGGCGATTCCGCCTCCGGTGAAGCCGCGTCCCAGGGGGAGCCCCGGTTCCGCCGGGCGTTCCTTCTCGTCCTGGTGGCGGGAATCTCCACTCTCTTCCTCCTGGTCATCCACCGGTTCATCCTGGCCATACTCCTGGCAGCCCTCCTTGCCGGATTGGCCCACCCGCTGTACCGCTGGCTCCAGCACCGAAGCGGAGACCGACGAACCCTGGCGGCAGCCGCCACCGTTCTCATCCTGATCCTGGGGGTGGCGCTCCCCCTGGCCGGCCTCCTGACCGTGGTGGTTGCGGAAGCGGTGCAGGTGGGACGAGGGCTCGAAACCTGGTTTCAGGATCGACCTCAATGGATGGATCAAGTCCGCTCGTGGGTGGAGCGCATCCCGCTCATGGATCGGCTCCTGCCTGAAGGGGAGGAGCTGGCGGAACAGCTCCGAGAAGCGGCGGAGCGAGCCGGGCCCGTCCTGATGGGCTCGGTAGCGGCGGCTACCCGGGGCACGGCCAACTTCATCCTCCAGCTCTTCATCCTGGTCTACGCTCTCTTCTTCTTCCTTCGGGATGGTCCCACGCTTCTGGACCTGATCCTGGGGTACCTACCCCTCTCCCCCGACGAGAAGGAGCAGCTCATGGAGCGGTTCACCTCGGTGACCCGGGCCACCCTCAAGGGCTCGCTCCTCATCGGCCTCATTCAGGGCGGAGCCGCCGGAGCCGCCTTCTGGGTGGCCGGGGTCCCCGGTGCTGCCTTCTGGGGAGCCATCATGGTCGTTCTCTCCATCATCCCGGCAGTGGGTGCGGCTCTGGTCTGGGTGCCGGCGGTGGGATACCTCCTGGCCACCGGATCCATCGCCGCAGGGCTGGGCCTCCTCGTTTGGTGTGCCGTGGTGGTGAGCACGCTGGACAACTTCCTCCGCCCCCGGCTCATCGGACGGGATGCGCGCATGTCCGATCTTCTCATCCTCCTGAGCACACTCGGCGGAATCGTCGTCTTCGGTGCGGTTGGCTTCATCCTGGGCCCTGTCATCGCCGCCCTCTTCGTCACCGTGTGGCACATCTACGGGGAGGCGTTCCAGGATTGGCTTCCATCGGACTCGGAGCCGGAATCCTCGGGGTAGCTCCCCCATCACCTCCCGGCCCCGTCCTCCTCTGCCGCCGTAAGAGAGGTGGACGCCGCTCCCTTCACGTAGTGATCGAACCACTCCAGCCACCGGGCCCACATGTCCAGGTTGTTTTCCACCGCTCGTGGCGTGTGGGACTCGAAGGGGTACATGTAGAGGACCGCGTCCTTCCCCAGATTCGTGAGCGCGTGCATGAGGCGCTCCGACTGGATGGGCCAGGTCCCGGTGTTGTCGTCGTCCGCTCCATGGTAGAGGAGGAGGGGCGTCTCGATCTGATGGGCGTGGAAAAAGGGTGAGATTGCAGCATAGACGTGGGGGGCCTCCCACAGCGTCCTCCGCTCCGCCTGGAAACCTGCTGGAGTAAGGGTTCGGTTATAGGCGCCGTGCCCGGCGATCCCGGCTTGGAAGAAGGGCGCGTGAGCCACGAAGTTGACCGTGGCAAACGCTCCGTAGGAGTGGCCACCGTGTCCGATCCGCTCGATGTCCACGTAGCCCAGGTCATCGGTGGCGCGAATCGCCGCGTACATGGCGTCCACCATGTTCGCCATGTACGTGTCGTTGTAGTTCTCTCCCACGATGGGGATGTCGGGAAAGACCACCGCGTATCCCTGGGAGAGCCAGATGTCGGACCAACGGAGCCAGGTGACGTGATGGAAAGCGTTGTGGTTCCGACTTCGGACGGCAGCGTGCTCGTACCCTTCGGGGGCGGTGTATTCCCGGGGGTACGTCCAGAAGATGGCGGGAACCTTCTCCCCATCCTGGTAGTCCGTGGGCAGCGAGATCCGCGCCTGCACCTCCAAACCGTCCCGCCGGGTGAAGGAGTAGTCGATCCGCCGGGCGGCGGTGAGCTCCGGGAACGGATCTTCGTTGTGGGTCAAGTTCTCCATGGCATCCAGGGACGACCCTCGTTCCCAGAGGTAGCTGTCGGGGAACTCGGTCTTGGACTCGCGCATCACCGTCATGCGCTGGAAATCCGGGTCCAGGGGCACCAGGGGTCGGTCATAAAAGTCCCTGGACCCCTCGAAGATCCGCTCCCCCTCCCCTGAGTCCAAGACAACCGCGTCCACGAAGGGCTGAGGTCGGAAGTCCTCCCGAAATCCGGGCCCCTGGAGGTAGGCGGCGGTTCCATCGGTGGAAATCACGGCGTAGGGGAGGCCGTTTGACGTGGTGCCGGTCACCAGACTCCCGGAAAGCTCAGTGGGGTCTCCCTCCGTCTGGAGCTCCATGACCGTCTGGGGCTCGGGCTCGGCGGCGGTGAGATCGAACCGGATCAGCTCCCTCCGCCCGTCGTGGGAGACGGTAGCGAGGGCCTGATCCCCTTGCAGGCCGTAGTGAACGCTCTCCACCCGGCCCGGTGCCGTCGCCACGACCTGAGCCTGTGCGGTGTCGAAGGGAGCGGACAGGAGCATGAGATGCTCCTCCTCGTCATCCTCGTCCCCATCGGCTTCGCGGATGAAGTGCAGGCCCGTCCCGTCGGGGCGCCACGCCATCCCCCGGCCCAACCCCTCCTCCTCCCGGTCATCGCTCCCGTCTCGAAGCGGGAGGAAGGCCACCGTGGCCAGCGGCTCTCCCGACTCCCGGTCCAGGACGACGGTGCGCCTGGGGAAGCTCCCCCAGTTCACGATGTACGAGAAGGGACGCTCCACGTACGATGCCAGGATGTGCCGGCCGTCGGGACTCAGGGAGATGGAGGTATACATGGCCGGATCCCCGATGAATCGGGGCTCGGCTCCCGGGGCCAACTCCACGATCCGGCTGGTGGTATGGTGCTCGAAGAGGTCCTCGTCGTGCG
>SKZC01000151.1 GCA_007127575.1 Gemmatimonadota bacterium | reverse complement strand
GCTCCCCTGGGACGTCCTCACCGATCCGGATCTCCCCACCGAGTCGTGGCCCTTTCTGGGGATCTTTTCTTCGGATCCACCGTACCGGGTGATTCGTCACCACGGAGACTTGCAGGCTTCCATGCTCTCCGGCGTGGGCCGGGGCGTGCTCATCGTCACGGGTGAGCTCAGCATCGGGTCCTTCTTCGGTGACAATTTCAACTGGGAGGGGATTGTCATCGCGGGCTCCATCGAGTCCCCGTTGAACTTCACCGGCTCCATCCGGGGAATCGTGGTCACGGGCTTCGACACGGGTCAGACGAGCCTCATCCTCCAGTCTGGTGCCATCGAGTATCACTCCTGCAACGTCTGGAAGGCGGGCCGGGCGGCGTCATACCTGAGCCCGAAGCCCGCGAGCTGGTGGATGGACTTCTGAGGGGAGTTCGCTGGGCTTCCGGCAGAGGACCTCAGTCCCCCCTCAGCGGGTCCGGAGGATGGTGAGGTGGAACGCCTCGGGCAACGCACCCGAGCCGGAGCGGGTCCGAAGGCCCGCTTGCTCCCCCTCCGCCACCCGGAAGCGCAGGTAGGCCTGCCCTCCCCCACGAAGAGCCATGCCCAGCGGGTCGGTGCCGCCTAGCGAACGGGTCTCCAGGGGAAAGTCGGGGAAGATCGGTCCCGAATCTCCTTGGAGGCGAGCGAAGAGGTCGGCGTGGTTCCAGCTCCGGTCCGTGAACTCCTCGGGTACGCCCTCCACACGTTCATCAGCATAGAGGGTCACCCCCCACTCCGGAATCCAGGATCTGACATCCACACCCTACGCCTGTTGGAGGTTTCCGATACCGCGGGTGGTGGAGTTCACCAGCTCCCGTACCCGGCCCGTTTCGTCACCACCGTCCCGATCCAGAGCGTAGCGCAGGAAGTGCCAAGCCCCCCCGCGCATGGCCGGGCCGTCCTCGGCGTCGTAGAGCGAGCTGAGGTTCGGGGATCCCATGTACTCGGCGATCCGAACAAGGTTGATGATCTGGTACTCGTTGAATGCGTCCAACGCCGCGTCGCCGGCGTCGGCGAGAGTGGGACCGTCTACGTTGGACCTGGAGGAAAGCCCGCTAAGGCGGTAGAAGAGGAGTTCCTCCGTAATGTGCGACAGGGCTTCATTCAGCCACAGTTCCTCGAACAACTCCTGCGCCTCATTCACGAAGAGACGGCGGCTCAAGTTCACCAGGTGTTGGTGTTCGTGGGCCAGGGTCGAGATGGTGAAGCGGCGGACCTGATCCGCCGATTGGGGACTCCCCACCTCCCCCTCCTCGTCGGGCACCCGAAGGTAGAACATGTTCCGTTCGTTGCTCGTGGGGCAGGCCTCAAGCCCGTTCGAGCCTTCGGTGGGGAAGAGGTCTCGGCCGAAAAAGAAGCCCAACACCACCTGATCCGAGTCCGGGTCGGTGAGCCGGTTCACCTCCTGGGTGAAGAAGGCGGTCACCCTGCCTGTGCCGTCCAGATCCTCAGGAGTGCCGAAAAGCTCGTCGGTGAACGGGCGAACGTCCTGGTCGAAGGCCTCGGCAAAGGCCTGGTAGTCGGCGGAGCTGAACGTGGGTTCCGGGTTGAGCGTATCCGCTACGATGATGATGGACTCACCCACCGCCATCACCCGCCCGGTACGGTGCCGTGGATCTTCGCACGCGCTTTCCGTCTGGGCGTTGAAGGTGAGGAGGTCTCCCTCCGAGGGCACTGCGGTGGCGGAGGCCAGCGCGGGGTCGGGGAAGCGCGCATCGCTGGGTCCGGATGATCCTCCAATCCGCGCTCCCAGCTCGTGTTCCACCTGTCGGTGGAGCTGATGGTGGAAGTGGTGGTCGATCCGCGAGGCCTCCCGGGTCCACTCACTCCGAAGCAGGGGGGACGAGCTCTCTCGACGCACATGCTGAGCCGCCACGGCAGTGAGAGGGTCGTCGGGGTCCACTGTGTTGGCCCCCTGGAAGGTCAGGCTCAGGGTATCTCCAGCGCTCCCCACATAGGAGCCCACCACGACGAAGTCTGCAGCGCTCCCCTCTGAGAGAATGCAGATCATGGAGGCGTCGCGCCCCGAAACGCGGGCCGCCTCACCAGGAGCAAGCGAGAACGTGCGGTCCGGTGGACAGTCCCCGGCGGTAGCGGTGAACCGAGCCGGAGGGAGCCCCTCTACCGAGGCCGTCACCCGTTGGTCCCCTTCCTCCGGTCCGAGGGTCCATCGCGTCTCCGCCCTGCCCTGGGCGTCCGTGGTCGTGCTTGGTGGATCCACCAATCCCCCTCCGGTCTCCACTGACCAGGTGACCTCTACACCTTCCAGTCCTTGTCCGCGGCCGGTTCGAACCTCCACTACCAAGGGCTCCTCCAGGCTCTCTCCCGCCGCCATGAATTGCTCATCCCCGGAGATCTTTTCGAGCCCCTCAGGGGGCTCCGGGCCCGTGGAGCCGTCGCAGCCCCAGAGCGCGAGGAGAACAAGAACGGGGACAGGACCTCGAGGGAGGGTCCACGAAGGTCGGTTCGGAATCATGGAATCGGGTTCTTGGAGGGAACGAGGGGACGAGGCGAAACGAAGAACCAAGGGAACAGTCGGTGACGGTCTTCGTTTCGTCTAATCCAACCAAGGGAGCGGAGGTTCCGTTCCATTCTCGGAGCCGAACGGTCGCTCGGCAAGGTGCCCCGCTCCTCCCATCGGTGCGGATCTCCCGAGACGGTGAGAGGTGTCAGGCGCCAGGCCGGTGCATCCAAGATGGGCATAGCGCGCGTCGTGCATCGTGCATAAGGATGCGCGTTGTATACGTTTGGCCCTCTCCGGCCGCCACGGGCTGACGACAGATGTCTTGGTGTCATCCCGCAAAAAACCGGCCCAGTGAGCGTCGGGGGCTCACCAAGCCGGTAGGGTTTGATGGATCACGACTACGAATTTCTGACCCGAATCTCTCTGGTGCTCGGCAGATCCGCCGTACCGCCTACGAGGGCGATCTACCCTAATCGGGACGGCCGGATGAGC
>SKZC01000144.1 GCA_007127575.1 Gemmatimonadota bacterium | reverse complement strand
CTCTACATGTATCCCTACGAGGGGCACGGCCCCGCGGCGGAGGAGACCCTCCTGGACATGTGGGCACGCTGGGTCACATGGTTGGATCACTACGTCCGGGACGCCGCCGAGCCCACTCCGGTGGCCGCCGACGCCCAGGAGGTGGACGGGCGATGACGTCCGGAATCCGATTCCGCCGCTTCGCTTTGCCGGCGGCGGCTGCCGCCGTGCTGGGGCTTCCGGCGCCGGGCCAGGCCCAGATCCAGGACTACGCCTCGGTGGTGCCCCCGGGAGCTCAGACCGATGAAGGGCTCTTCCATGTGCATCAGGTGGCGGACCGGATCCTTTTCGAGATCCCCGACTCCATCCTGGGCCGGGATATGTCGGTGATGAGCCGTTTCGCAAGCGTCCAGACAGGGCTGGCCAACGGCGGGGACCGGATGGCCCCCAACATGGTGGTCCGATGGGAACGACGGGACGACCGGGTCTACCTGCGAACGGTCTCCCACTCGAACACTGCGGAGGAGGGTTCCCCCGTCCACCTGGCGGTGGAGAACTCCAACTTCGCTCCCATCATCGCCTCCTTTCCCGTGGAGGCGGAAGGGAGCGGCACTTCAGTCGTGGATGTCACGGAGCTGTATCTGGGTGACCACCCGGCGTTTTCTCTACCCGGGAGCCGGCGGTCCCAACTGGGGGTCCGGGCGCACCAGGGCGACCGGAGCTGGCTGGAGTGGACCCGGAGCTTCCCCATCAACGTGGAGGTCCGAGTGGTCCGGAGCTACACCGCGGACCAACCCCCCTCCAACACCCGGGGCGGAGCGGTCTCCTTCGAGGTCAACCACTCCATGATCCTCCTTCCGGAAGAGCCCATGATGCCCCGGCTGGCGGACGAGCGGGTCACCTTCATCACCATCGGGGTAAGCGACTACTCCCGGGACTTTCAGGGGGTGCGTCCGTACCGGTTCCTCCGGCGGTACCGGGTGGAGCCTTCGGATCCGGAGGCCTTCGCACGGGGAGAGCTGGTGGATCCGGTGGAACCCATCGTCTGGTACATCGACCCCGCCACGCCGGAGGAGTGGGTCCCCTACTTCAAGGAGGGGATCGAGGAGTGGAACGAAGCCTTCGAGGAGGCCGGCTTCAGCAACGTCCTGGAGGCGCGGCTGGCCCCCACCGAGGAGGAGGACCCGGAGTTCAGCCTGCTGGACGCGCGCTACTCGGTGATCCGGTACGTGGCCACGCCGGTGCGCTCCGCCAACGCCACCGGCGATGTGGTGGACCCCCGCTCCGGAGAAGTGATCCGGGGCCATATCAACATGTACCACGGGGTCATGGAGCGCCTCCGATGGTGGCTTCTCTCCCAGGTGGCCGCGGCAAACCCCGATTTTCAGACCCACCAGCTCTCCCAGGAGGACATGGGGGAGGCGCTCCGGTATGTGGTCTCCCATGAGATGGCTCACGCCAAAGGACTTCCACACAACCAGAGGGCCAACTTCGTCTTTCCGGTGGACTCCCTCCGGAACCCGGACTTCGTGGAGCGGATGGGCCACTCCGCCTCATCCGTGGGACGGACCCGATACAACTACATCGCCCAGCCCGGCGACGGGGTCCCTCCGGAGCGAAGGGTGGGGCTGTGGGACAAGTGGGCCATCGAGTTCGGCTACCGGCCCATCCTGGACGCCTCCACCCCCGAGGAGGAGCGGGAGACGCTGAACGAGTGGATCGTGGAGCGGGCGGATCGGCCCTGGTTTCGCTCCGCCACCGCCCAGTTCGGGATGGACGTGGAATGGGACCCGTACCGGATGACGGAAGGGATCAGCGACGATCCGGTGCGAGCCGCCGACTACGGCATGCGGAACCTGAGGGTGGCCACCGAGAGCCTCATGGACTGGGTTCTGGAGGAGGGGGACGACTACTACGAGTTGGAGACCCACTACCTCCAGAACCTCACCCAGTGGAATCGCTACGCCGAGCACGCCGCGGCCGCGGTGGGAGGGTCGTGGACCCACTACAAGCGCTACGGCGAGGAGGGGTGGGTCTACACGCCCATCGAGCGGGACTATCAGCTCGCCGCCATGGCGTTCATCGACGAGCACGTCCTTCAGACCCCCCACTGGGCCCTGGACCTGGATCAGCTCCGACGGCTGGAGCATGCGGGAGCCGTGGAACGGATCCGGGCGTACCAGGAGTTGGCCGTGCAGCGACTTCTGAACCACGCCAGGCTGGCCCGGATGATCGAGCACGAGACCTTCCTGGGAGGCGACGCCTACGCACCGGCGGAGATGCTGGACGACGCCCGGGAGATGGTCTGGCGCGAGGTTCGTCAGGGCACCCCCGCGGACACGTACCGCCGCAACCTCCAGCGGGCCTATCTGGACCAGGCTCACTACCTCCTGCACGAGGCGGAGTCGGACCACTGGTCTCCCCCCGCCAGCGGGAACCTCCGGGTGGGGTCGGACGACGATCCCCCCCTCAACGCGGATCTCCACATCGGGCAGTCCGATATCCGACCGCTGATTCGGGACCAACTTCGACTGCTCCGGGGAGAGATCCGGGAGGCGCTGGACTCGGGCGTCCAGGATCGGATGACCCGGATCCACCTGGAAGACGCCGTGGTGAGGGTGGACGAGGCGCTGGAAGGCCCATGAGAACGTGACTGCGGAGGAAGTCGTGCGCCTCCTGGGGTTGGAGCCCCATCCCGAAGGGGGCGCGTTCCGGGAGACGTTCAGGGACTCCCGGGAGGCCTCCAGCGCCATCTACTTCCTCCTCCGAGAGGGAGAGGTTTCGCACTGGCACCGGCTGGACGCGGCGGAGGTCTGGCACCACTACGCCGGCGCACCCGTGGAGCTGGAGGTGAGTCCCCGGGGGCGGGAGACTCGCCTGGTTCTCCTGGGCGACGACCTGGCCGGGGGCCAGCGTCCCCAGGCTCACGTCCCGGAGGGGGCATGGCAACGGGCCCGTCCCGTGGGGGGTTGGGCCCTGGTGGGCTGTACCGTGGCTCCCGCTTTCCG
>SKZC01000369.1 GCA_007127575.1 Gemmatimonadota bacterium | reverse complement strand
GACAGTAATTTCCGGCGGAGGCGACCCTCTCCCGTTTCGATGTCCGGGGGAACACCTGCTACACCCTCATCCTCCGGGACGTGAATGCGCGACGGGTGGCTGAGCGCCGGCTCCAGCGTCTCACGGCGGAGGCGGAGTACCTCCGCGAGGAACTGGAGGCGGTGGAGGGCTTCGGTGAGATCGTAGGCCGGAGCGAGCCCATGATCCGGATGCTGGAGAACGTCCGGAGGGTGGCCGCAACCGATGCCACGGTCCTCCTCCTCGGAGAGACGGGAACGGGGAAGGAGCTCATCGCACGGGCCATCCACGCGGCGAGCCGCCGGAGCGGGCGGCGGATGGTCCGGGTGAACTGTGCAGCGGTGCCGGCCTCCCTGATGGAGAGCGAGTTCTTCGGCCACGAAAAGGGTGCGTTCACGGGAGCCACCACCGCCAGGGAGGGGCGGTTCGCCCTGGCCCACCGGGGCACCATCTTTCTGGACGAGGTGGGCGAGCTACCGCTGGAGCTGCAGGCCAAGCTCCTCCGGGCGCTCCAGGAGGGCGAGTTCGAGCCGGTGGGCAGCGAGCGTACGCGAACCGTTGATGTCCGGGTGATCGCGGCCACGAACAGCTACCTGGAAGCGGCGGTCCGGGCCGGTGATTTCCGGGAAGACCTCTACTACCGGCTGAACGTCTTTCCCATCCTGGTGCCGCCCCTTCGGGCCAGGGGAGACGACGTCATCCTTCTGGCGGAAACCTTCGCCCAGGCCTTCGCCCGGAAGATGGGGCTGGCCATCCACCCTCTCACCGAAGCGGACCTCCACCGGCTCCGGTCCTACTCCTGGCCGGGGAACGCCCGGGAGCTCCAGAATGTGATGGAGCGAGGAGTGATCACGGCGCGGAAGGGCCGACTCGACCTGTCTCGGGCACTTCCGGGAGAGACGGAAGAGAGGCCTCCGGAGTCCCGGGTGGCTGGACGTCCCGGAGTCGACGAGAATGACGCGGCCGGGCTCACCGACTCGTCCGGGATCCTCACCGACGAGGAGGTGCGGAGCCTGGAGCGGACCAACCTCGTTCGGGCCCTCGAGGCGGCGGGTTGGCAGGTATCCGGGGAGGACGGGGCCGCTCGACTCCTGGGCCTTCCTCCCTCGACCCTCTCGTCCCGCATGCGCTCCCTGGGCATCAAACGACCCATCCAGCGGCCCGCGTCGGAGACCATGCTCCCCTCGGGACCCGGGATCGCGAGATCTCGTGATGAACTCTCGCGATTCTCGACATCTCGCCAGCGCCCCAACCACGCCATGGGCCATCGTAAGTAGGCTTCCTGAGACATTTTGGAGCCCAGGTACGTCTCGGCACGCCTCGTGCCCATCCTCTCGCACGTCGGCCCGGCCGGGCCCTCTCCGGCCGACGCTCACACACCCCTGACGAGAGGAGGCCTCCCATGGCACGCATGCTTCCCGACCCCACCTTCTATCCGTCTCCGGCCATGGCCGGGGAGGCGCCTGCCGAGCGACTGGCGTACGTCACCCTCCTCACGCCCGGTGACAATGGCAAGACCGATGCCCTGGGTGTGGTGGACACCGATCCCGCCTCGCCCGAGTTCGGACGCCTGGTGGAAAAGGTGGACTTCCCGCACGGCGGCAACGAGTTGCATCACTTCGGTTGGAATGCCTGCAGCTCTCACCTGTGCGCCTACGCGCCAAGCCCCCACATGGAGCGTCGCTACCTGGTGGTGCCCGGGGTCCACTCTTCCCGGATCCACGTGGTGGACACGAAACCCGACCCACGCAAGCCCAAGCTCATCAAGGTGATCGAGGGCGAAGAGGTGGCGAAAAAGACGGGGTACGCCTTCCCGCACACCGTCCACTGCGGGCCCGACGGGATCTACATGAACGCCCTGGGCGCTCCCAACGGAGAGGGCCCGGGGGGCATCTTCGTCCTCGATCACGAGACCTTCGAGATCAAGGGTGCGTGGGAGAGGGACCACGGCCCGCAGAACCTCTCCTACGACTTTTGGTGGCACCTGGGATATGACACCCTCATCACCAGCGAATGGGGCACGCCGAATATGGTCAAGGACGGTGTGAATCCCGAGCTGTTGCTTGCCGGAAAGTACGGTCACGCGCTTCACGTCTGGGACCTGAAGGGTCGCAAGCACGTGAAGCGGATCGAGCTGGGCGAAAGGGAGCAGATGGCCCTGGAGCTCCGCCCCGCTCACGACCCCAAGAGTGCGTACGGATTCGTCGGCGTGGTCGTCAACCTCGACGACCTCTCCTCGTCCATCTTCCTCTGGCACATGGACGAGAACGACGAGTGGCAGGCGAAGAAGGTCATCACCATCCCGGCCGAGGCCGCCGATCCGGCGGACCTCCCTCCGGCGATCCAGCCCTTTGGGGCCGTGCCGCCTCTGGTCACGGACATCGGGCTCAGCCTGGACGACCGGACCCTCTATGTATCGTGCTGGGGGACAGGGGAACTCCGGCAGTACGACGTCACGGAGCCCAGCGATCCGAAGTTGACGGGCACGGCGAAGATCGGAGGGATCGTGCGGCGGACTGGACACCCCAGTGATCCGGGTCGGCCCCTGAACGGCGGCCCCCAGATGGTGGAGGTCAGTCGCGACGGGAAGCGGGTCTACCTCACCAACGCTCTGTATACCCCGTGGGACGCCCAGTTCTACCCGGACGGGATCCGGGGGTGGATGGCGAAGCTGGATGTTCAGCCCGGTGGAGGGATCGAATTCGATCCGAGCTTCTTCGTGGAGTTCGAGGAGGGGCTGCGTCCTCACCAGGTTCGGCTGGATGGTGGAGACGCGTCTTCGGACTCGTTTTGCTACAGTGGCCAGGCCCGGGCCTGAGGGCCGCACCGAGGAGCGACCGCAATGCCCTCCGAACCCGCCTTCGCGTGGACGGCGCTCTTCCTCCTGGGCGCCGTCCACGGGGTCAACCCGGCCATGGGGTGGCTGTTTGCGGTTTCCCTCGGGCTTCAGCATCGGTCCGGGGGCGCGGT
>SKZC01000251.1 GCA_007127575.1 Gemmatimonadota bacterium | reverse complement strand
TGGAGCCCGGAGCCCCTGGGGACCCCCCTGTGAACCCATCCGCCAACGCAGTGGGTCGAGTCCTCCTGGTGGGTGCGGGGGAGTTGGGACGGGAGATGGCCCTGGCGGCCAAGTCGCTGGGGGTGGAAGTGGTGGCGCTGGATCGCTACGCGGGCGCGCCGGCCATGCAGGTCTCCGACATCCAGGAGGTGGTGGATCTCCTGGACGGTGCGGCTCTGGAAAAAGCGGTCCGAAGACATGAGCCGGACCTGATCCTGCCGGAGCTGGAGTTGATTCGGACCGAGCGGCTGGTGAGCCTCGCCCGGGAGGGCGTCCCCGTGGTTCCCACTGCGGAGGCCCTGGAACTCGCTTCCGGGCGAGAGGGAATCCGAAAGCTGGCTGCCGTGGAGCTGGGGGTCCCCACACCCGAGTACGCCTTCGCCGGGAATGCCGAAGAGCTCCGCCATGCCGCCGACTCCATCGGGTATCCGTGTGTGGTGAAGCCCGTCCTCTCGTTTTCGGGACGGGGCCATTCGGTGGTGCGGGGGCCGGCACGGATCGACCAGGCCTGGGACTTTGCACAGGAGGAGGGTCCCGGTGACATCGCTCGGGTGATGGTGGAGGAGTTCGTGGAGTTCGAGCAGGAGATCACTCTCCTGGCATTTCGGCTCCCGGGTGGAAAGGTTCGATTCCTCCCGCCCATTGGACACCGGCAGGAGGGGGGGGACTACCGGGAGTCGTGGGTCCCGGCATCGGTGGCGGAGGAAGCGGTGGAGGCTGCGGAGGAAGTGGCTCGTCGGCTCGTGGGTCGGTTGGGGGGAACCGGGGTCTACGGGGTGGAGTTCTTCGTCTCCGGGGAAAAGGTACTCTTCTCCGAGCTCTCACCGGGGCCCCACGACACCGGGTTGGTGACGTTGATCTCTCAGGATCTCTCACAGTTCGAGTTGCACGTGCGCGGGGCTTTGGGGTTTCCCGTGCCCTCCGTTCGTCAGTACGGACCTTCGGCGTCCGCAGTGGTGCTGGCGGGGGGCGAGGGACCGGTTCAGCGCTACGGGGGACTCAAGCGAGCCCTGGAGATCCCAACGGCCCAGATCCGGATTTTCGGGAAGCCTACGGCCCGGCGAAACCGGAGGATGGGGGTGGCTCTCGCCACGGGTGCTACGGTGAAGGAAGCCCGGGTGCGGGCACTGGAGGCGGCGTCGAGAGTGGACGTCCACCTCGCCTCCGGCTGATGGGTCGACGACCCCTGATGGTGGTCTATGATGGAGAGTGTGCCCTGTGCAATCGCTTCGTCCGGCTCCTGCGGCGGTGGGACCGGAGGAACGAATTCGAGCTCCTGCCGTTCCAGGACCCTTCGGTACCACGCCGTTTTCCTTGGATACCCGCGGAGGCGTTTCAGGAGGCCTTGCAGGTAATCGGGGAGGAAGGCCGGACGTGGGCCGGGGCTCGAGGGGTGGAGGAGATCCTACGACGGCTCCCGCCAGGGCGATTCCTTTCGTACCTTTTTCATCTACCCTTCGCACGGCGGGTGGCTTCGGCGGTCTACCGCCGGGTGGCCGAGAACCGCCGCCGACTGGGCTGCGCCGAACACTGCGGCTTCGGAACGGCCGAACCCGGCGAGGGAGAGGAGGCACGGTGAGCGAGAACGACGTGGTCTTCACCGAGCGGGAGCTCGACGTGATGGACATCCTGTGGGAGGAGGGGTCCGGCACCGTTGCGGATGTCCGAGAGGCCCTCTCCGACGACCTGGCGTACACGACGGTCCTCACCATCCTCCGCACCCTGGAGCGCAAAGGGTACGTGGCCCACCGCCAGGAGGGCCGGGCCTACCGTTACCATCCTCTGGTGGAGCGGCAAGCTGCCCAGGAGAGTCACCTTCGTCGCCTGGTCCGAAAGCTCTTCAGCGGGTCGCCTGCCGCCCTACTCACCCATCTGGTAGAGGAGCAGGACCTCAGCGAGACGGAGGTGCGTCGGCTCCGGTCCCTCCTGGACGATCGCCTGGAGGTAGAAGACCGGCTCGACTGAGCCGGTTCCGCACGGCCGTCTAGACAGGGTTTTCCCCACCGTCCCGGAGGAGCCACCAGGCGAATCCGGCCAGGGGGAGAAGCGAAAGGAGGAGGAGGATCACGGGGTTGGCCAGAAGCCCCCACTCCCGAGCCCGGAGCTGGAAGCTGGTTTCCCCTTGTCCCTCCGGCCCTTCCACTGCCACCAGGAACTCCCACGGCCCGGGCTCTCCCAGGGAGAACTTGGCCGCGTGGTAGCGGGGGTCGTCGGCCCACTCCCGAGTGGCCTCCCACTCTCGAGCCGCTCCCGGTCCCTCCACGGGGGCGACGCGGACGTGTACCCGGACCCCTTCGGCCAAGCGTCCGTCCTCCGCTCGGGTGACCAGAACGCTCAGGTCCAGGGTGTCCGGGCGGACCGGGGTGGGGTCGGTGAAGACCGACACCCGGTACCCCCCCATCTCCACGTTGGCCACCCGAAGCGTGCCCCCATTCGCCAGGACGAGCTCGGGGACGAGGGCCAAGAAGAGTGCTGCCAGCCCCGCCGTGGCGAGACACTGCCACAGGCCGGGGGGGCGGTTGTCGGCACCGCAAAACCGGGTGCTTCGCTGCCGAGTTCGTCGAGTTGGAGCCTCCATGGGACCCATCTTCCCCCTCAGATGGGGAAGGTTCCGCGCATCTCCATGGGTTGCTGGAGGAGCCAGATGCCCAGCGCGAAAAGCAGGGTGGCCAGAAGCCCCCAGGGAAGCAGAGCTAGCTTGGCGTGACGGGTCGGTCCATGGAGTCGCCGTGCGATGCCCAGGCTCACCCACAGTGTCCCCGCCAGGCCGACCTGGAGGAGGACGACCTGTAGAGGGAGGAGCCAGGTTTCGGGCAGGAGGGTCCCCATGGCCCAATGGGGAGGGGTGAAGCTGGGGAGCCCCAGCTCTTCCAGGTAGGTGGCCAGGAGGGGGATCAGGGTGAGCCCTCCCACCAGGAGGTGGTATAGGTAGTGCGCCGTCCACATGGC
>SKZC01000192.1 GCA_007127575.1 Gemmatimonadota bacterium | reverse complement strand
CGAGCAACCCGGACACACGACGATTCTGGTGCTGTTCGGCGCCTTCGGAGCTGTGATTGGCGGGATGCTGGGCGTGGGCCTCTTCCACTTCTACGAGCCCACCGCGTTGAGTGTGGGTGGGATGCTCACCGCCGTCTTCCTGGCGGGCTTCATGAGCTGGATCTACCGCTGGGGGATCAAGGTCTTCCTCTGACCTCGGCTCACCCCGCGTGAACCCCACCCCCGAGGAGTACCTGGAGAGGGAGCTTCCCCGGTTCCGCGAGGAACTGTTCGACTTTCTCCGGATCCCCTCCGTCAGCGCCCGGAGGGAGTTCTCCGCCGATGTCCGGCGGGCTGCAACTTGGATCCAGGACCAGCTGACGGCCGCCGACCTGGACAGCCGGATCCTGGAGACCGACGGGCACCCTGTGGTTTGGGGCGAGTGGCGGCACCCGGACCCGGCGGCACCCACGCTCCTGATCTACGGCCACTACGACGTTCAGCCTCCCGAACCCCTGGAAGAGTGGACCTCCCCCCCCTTCGAGCCTGAGATCCGTCAGGGCCGCATCTACGCTCGAGGGGTGACGGACGACAAGGGTCAGGTCTTTCTGCACCTGAAGGCCCTGGAAACCCTGCTCCAGACGGAGTCGGAACTCCCCCTGAACGTCATCGTTTTGCTGGAGGGGGAGGAGGAGGTGGGCTCCCCCAACCTTCTTCCTCTGGTGGAAGAGCATCGCCAACGGCTCGCCGCCGACGCCGTGGTCATCTCCGACTCCCACATGTTTGCCCCAGGGGTCCCCTCTCTCCTCTTCTCCCTTCGGGGGCTGTCCTATTTCGAGGTCCGGTTCCGAGGTCCTGCAGGGGACCTTCATTCCGGTTCCTACGGAGGCGCCGTGGTGAACCCGGCCAATGCCTTGGCAAGACTCCTGGCGTCGCTCCACGACAGGCAAGGCAGGATCACTCTGGAGGGCTTCTACGACGATGTGGCGGAGTGGGACCCGGAGACCCGGGAGGCCCTCCGCGCCCTACCCTTCGACGAGGACGCCTTCCGGAAGGAGCTCCAGGTGGACTCCCTGGGGGGAGAGGAGGGATTCACCACTCTGGAACGCCTCTGGATGCGCCCGACCTGCGACGTGAACGGCTTCGTCTCGGGCTACACCGGGGAGGGGGCCAAGACCGTCCTCCCTCGAGAGGCTCGAGCCAAGGTGAGCTTTCGACTGGTCCCGGACCAGGACCCCCAGCGAGTGTCCCGGCTCTTTCAGGAGCATGTACAGGCAAGGACCCCACCGGGAATCCACTCTGAGGTGGAGGAGCTACACGGAGGCCCGCCCTGGAGGGCTGAGCCCCGGGGCCCCTTTTTCGACGCGGCCCGGCAGGCCCTGGAGGAGGGCTTCGGAGCCACACCCGTCCTCACGGGAGAGGGGGGATCCATCCCCATCGTCCGGGGCTTCGAGGAAATCTTGGACGTGCCGGTCATCCTGCTGGGCTTTGGGCTTCCAGGCTCGAACATGCATGCGCCGAACGAGTGGTTCCCTGAGAGCCATGTCGAGCGAGGGATCCAAACCCTGATCCACTTTTACCGAAAGGCGGGGGAGCTGGCAGGCGGCACGAGTCAGAGCGCGTAAGGACGAGCTTGCCGGTCTCGAGAAACGTCGAGGACGCGAAGATAGGAGCGGGCGACATGACCCCTGATCAACCCATTACCGTGTACGAGAAGCCCACCTGCACCACCTGCCGCAAGGTCCGGAAGCTCCTGGAGGAGGAAGGGGTTTCGTTCCAGAGGGTGAACTACATGGTGGACCCCCTTCCCCGGGAAAAGCTGGAGGGGTTATTGGAGAAGGCGGGGCTGGGCCCCAGGGATGTGCTCCGGACCCGGGAGGCCCGGAAGGTGGGGATTTCGGCCAAGGATGGGCGCTCCGATGAGGAGATCCTCTCCCTCCTGGTGGAGCACCCCGAGATCCTTCAGCGTCCCATCGTGGAGCGGGGCTCCCGAGCCGTGTTGGCGCGGCCGGTGGAAAGGATCCGAGAGCTCTTCTGACCCCGGGTCCAGCGGGAGACCCCGGTTCTTCAGGGGAGAAGTCAGTCCGGCTCCGGCACCATCACTGCGGCTCGAAGGAGGGCCCGAGCCTTATTTCGGGTCTCGTCGTACTCCAGCGCCGGATCCGAGTCCGCCACCACTCCAGCTCCGGCCTGCACGTAGGCCCGCCCATCCCGCACCAGGACGGTACGGATGGCGATAGCCGTGTCCATGGCCATGCCTCCGTACGCGATGTGCCCTACAGCTCCCGCATAGGGTCCCCGGCGTACCGGCTCCAGCTCATCGATGATCTCCATGGCTCGAATCTTCGGGGCCCCGGATACGGTTCCTGCAGGGAAACACGCCTGGAGGACGTCCAATGCCGAAAGCCCCTCCCGGACGCTACCCTCCACCTGGCTGCATAGGTGCATGACATGGGAGTACCGCTCCACCTCCATCAACTCCGGGACCCGGACGGACCCGAATCGGGCGACCCGGCCCACGTCGTTTCGACCCAGGTCCACCAACATCCGGTGCTCCGCCAGCTCCTTCTCATCCTCTCGAAGCTCCCGGGCCAGGGCCCGGTCCTCCTCGGGACTTCTCCCTCGAGGGCGTGTTCCGGCGATGGGACGGACCGTCACCGTGCCACCCTCCACACGGGCCAAGACTTCGGGGGACGATCCCACCAGTGCGAAATCGTCCAATTCCAGGAGGAAGAGGTAGGGGGAGGGGTTCAGGGTCCGGAGAGCTCGGTACAGCCGGAAGGGCGACGGTGGGAAGGGCATGTCCAATCTCTGGCTCAAAACCACCTGGAAGGCGTCGCCCGCCAGGATGTACTCCTGGACCCGCCTCACCGCGGCTTCGAAATCCTCCCGGGTGAAGGTGCTTCTGACCGCCGGGTCCTGCTTGGGCTCATCTCGGAGATCCAACGCAGGTGGGTTGGGGCCCGAGTGCAGTCGCTCCACCACCCGGTCCAGCTTTTCCTCCGCCTCCCGGTATCGCT
>SKZC01000126.1 GCA_007127575.1 Gemmatimonadota bacterium | reverse complement strand
GGCCACCCTGGCGATCCGGGAGCGTTTCGACTTCGTTCGAAGTCGACTCGGGCTGTCGGCGTCGGAGCAGGAAGACGAGGGGCCGGGAGCAGAGCTGGCCGTTGCCGAAGCGGTGGTCCCATCCCCGTTCGACTTCGCCGAGCAGTCCCTCCTCTGTGTCCCCACCGACCTGCCTTCCCCCGAGGAGTGGAGGGCCTTTCAGAAGGCCACGGCGGAAACCGTGGACGCATTCAGCCGGATCACGGGGGGTGGGGTATTCGTCCTCTTCACCTCTCACCGGGCCGTCCGGGAGGTGGCGGCGCTCCTTCGCCTGGGCGGAGCGGAAGGCCGCTGGCCCCTCTTCGTACAGGGGGAGGCTCCGCGCCATCGGCTCCTGGGCGACTTCGTGGAGTGCGGGGACGGGCTTCTCCTGGGCACCTCCTCCTTCTGGGAGGGAGTGGATGTACCGGGGAGACCCCTTCGGGGGCTCGCTATCCAGAAGCTGCCCTTCCGGGTTCCCACGGAGCCGGTGACGGAGGCCCGCATCGAGGCCATGGAGGCTCGGGGAGAGAACCCCTTCTGGAGATACCTCCTTCCCCTGGCTTCCCTCCGACTCAAGCAGGGGTTCGGTCGTCTCGTCCGCTCCCGTACGGATCGGGGGGCCGTCCTGATCCTGGATCGCCGCATCCTCACCCGGCGCTACGGCGGCTACCTTCGCTCGGCCCTTCCTCCCGTTCCCCGGCGTTCCGGTCCCTGGGGAGAGATGGAGGCCCAGCTCCGAGCCTTCTACCACGTCCAGGAGGCGGAGCGCCCGGAGCTCTCCGCCTTCGACCCGTGAGCCCAACCGCCGCCGGTTGCCCCACCCTCCGGGATCCGTAGATTACCCAGCGCCGATCCGGCCGACGGAGGAGAGGAAAGGGTCCCACGCTGGAGTCGGGTGGCTGGGGCGCCGGGGGTCCCCGGTGGACGGAAATGACACGGAACGACGAACTCCACGGAGAGTCATGAGTCGAATTCTAGGGATAGTGGCCGGCCTGGTCATTGGAGGTTTCGCGGTTCTGGCCTACCGAAACGCAGCGGAGGGGTGGAGCCTGGGACAGACGGATGTGGGAGTGTGGTTCACCATCATCGCCGGTTTCCTTTCCATCGCTGCAGTGGTGGCCGTGGTGGGCACGATCCTTCATTCCCGTCCGCAGAACGGGTGACTTCCAACCTGTCACCCAGCAAGATCCTCTGCGTGGGTCGCAACTTCCGGGCCCACGCTGCGGAGCTGGATCATGAGGTGCCCTCCGAGCCCCTTTTCTTCTTCAAGCCCCCGTCCAGCCTCATCGGGAATGGGGAGCCCATTCGAATTCCGGACGGGGTGGGCCGCGTGGACTTCGAGGGGGAAGTGGCCGTGGTGGTGGGTCGTCGGGCTCGGCGGTTGAAGGAAGAGGAGGCTCTCTCCTACGTGGAGGCGGTGCTTCCGGCCAATGACGTCACGGCCCGGGACCTCCAGAGGCAGGACTCCCAATGGACCCGGGCGAAGGGCTTCGACACCTTCTGCGCCGTGGGGGACCCCGTGCCCTTCGAACCGGAGGCATGGGAGGGGTTGGTGGTGCGGGCCCGGGTGAACGGAAAGGAGCGTCAGGAAGGGCGGATCTCCGATCTGGTCTTTACCCTCCCCTTCCTGCTCTCCCACATCTCCCACATCATGACCCTGGAACCGGGCGATCTGCTTCTCACCGGGACACCCTCCGGGGTGGGGCCCATCCACCCCGGCGACGTGGTGGAGGTGGAGGTGGAGGGGGTGGGCGTGCTGAAGAACCCGGTGCAAAGGGCCGAGCCGTGAGCTCCAGGGGCCCTGCGGTGCCCCGCTCTCCCTCGCTGGATCGGCTTCCCGAATATCCCCTGGGCGACCTCCCTGCTCGCCGAGCCGCTGTGGAGGCGCGGGGGATCCGGGTGCTCAACCTGGGGCCCGGGGATGCGGACCTCCTCCCTCCGCCTCGAGTCGTAGAGCGGCTTCGGGAGGTGGTGCTGGAGTCGCGGTACTCTCGGTACGGATTCCAGAGGGGGCTTCCCGAATTCCGGGAGGAGGCCGCCGGGTGGATGGAGCGGCGCTTCGGGGTCGTCGCGGATCCGTACGAGGAGCTCCATCCCCTCATCGGGTCGAAGGAAGGCCTGGCCCATCTCCTCCTCGGGTGTCTGGGTCCCGGGGACGTGGCCATCCTTCCGGACCCGGGGTTTCATTCTTATGAGGGGGCCGTGATCATGGCAGGGGCCGAGCCGCACCTGGTCCGCCTCTCCCCTGAAAACGGCTATCGACTGGATCCGGAAGCCCTCCCCGGCGGCGTAGTGGACCGAGCCCGGATCCTCCTCCTGAACTACCCGAACAACCCCACAGCGGCCTCGGTGGAGCTGGACTACTTTCAGCGGATCGTGGAGTTCTGCCGTGAGAAGGGGATCGGCCTAATCCACGATCATGCCTACAGCGAGATCGCCTTCGACGGGTACCGGCCGCCCAGCGTGCTGCAGGTGCCGGGTGCGGAGGAGGTGGCCGTGGAGCTCCATTCCCTCTCCAAGACCTACAACATGACGGGATGGAGGTTGGGGTGGGCTGTGGGGAACCGACGGTTCATCCGGAACCTGGTGGAGGTGAAAAGCCTGGTGGATACGGGGCCTCCCCTGGCCATCCAGGCTGCCGGGCTGGAAGCGCTTCGCTCCCCAGAGGCGTGGATGCGGGAGAACGTGGAGCTCTTTCGACGGCGGCGAGACGTCGGGGTCCAGGCTTTTCGCGATGCAGGCTTCCGCCTGCAGGTTCCTCGGGCCACCATCTATCTCTGGGTGGCCGTTCCCGGCGGTTGGAGCTCGGCGGAGTTCTGTCGGAGGGCGTTGAACGAGGTGGGTGTGGTTCTCCTCCCGGGCAGCTCCTTCGGAGCAGGTGGGGAGGGGTACTTCAGAGCCGCCCTCACCGTGGACGAGCCGGAGCTCCAGGAGGCCGCGGAGCGGCTGGCGGGGTTGGAACCGGCGTCCTGATACCCCGACCTTGCCG
>SKZC01000258.1 GCA_007127575.1 Gemmatimonadota bacterium | reverse complement strand
CTCGTCCGGCTCTTCCGGTGAGGGTTCAGGCTCCTCGGTAGGTGGGGAGATCTCGGAACCACCTCGGAGAACCCCCACCTCCACCCCCCCGCCCTGGCCTGTACCCAGGCTCGGGACACGGGCTTCGGTGAGTCGACCCCGTTCCTCCAGCTCGTCCCGGTAGTCCTCGAAATCCCTCCGGAGCTCGTCCATGTCCACCCGGAGCTCCACCAGAGTCCGGAAGACGAACTCCAGCTCGGGCCTGAGCTCCCGACCTCCGTCATCCCGGGTGCCCTTTTCCTCTCGAGCAGCTCGAGCCGGCGCCGGGGGGGAGAAGGGGACAGGGAGGAGTCGGTCCCGAGAGGTGGGATGACGGATCTCCCTGGGGATGTCCTGGGGACCGATCTCCCGCCCGGGAGCCAGGACCACCATGCTCTCCACCAGGTTTCGGAGCTCCCGAACGTTTCCCGGCCAGTCGTGGTTGATGAGGATCTCCATGGCCTCCGGAGAGATCCCCGGGAAGGGGCGATCCATCCGGTCCGCTACCTCCCGGACGAAGTGCCGAACCAGCCGGGGGATGTCGCCTCGCCGCTCCCGGAGGGGCGGCAATTGGACGTGCAGGATGTTCAGTCGGTAGTAGAGATCCTTCCGGAACTGGCCCAGCGCCACCTGGGACCGAAGCTCCTGGTTCGTGGCGGTGAGGATCCGGACGTCCACCCGAAGGGGTCGCTCCCCTCCCACCCGCAGGAACTCTCGCTGCTCCAGGACCCGGAGGAGCTTGGTCTGGGTGGTGAGGGGCATTTCCCCGATCTCGTCCAGGAAAATGGTGCCCTTGTCCGCCAGTTCGAAAAACCCCTTCCGGGTGTCGATGGCGCCAGTGAACGCCCCCTTTTCGTGGCCGAAGAGCTCGCTCTCCAGAAGGGTTTCCGAGAGGGCCGCAACGTTCACGGCGATAAACGCCTTATGCCGCCTGGGGGAAAGGGCGTGCAGCCCGCGGGCCACCAGCTCCTTTCCCGTGCCGGACTCACCAGTGATGAGAACCGTGGAGTCCACCGAAGCGAACTGGACCACCCGCTCCATGGCCTCCCGCATCCCATCGCTCTCTCCCACGATGCCCGTGGCCTCCTGGACGCGTCGTCGCTGTATGGCTTTCCGGGTGAGGAGCACCACTTCCTCCGGCTCGGCGGAAGCGGGCACCACCTCCACGGGGCCCAGTCCCCCGTCCCCATCCTCCACCGGCCCTGCCTCGTCGCCGTCGCCCAGGATGAAGACGGGACAGGAGACCTCCCGAGCCCAGGGGGCCAGGGCCCGGATACCTCGGTCCCACCCGCCGGTGAGCACCAGGGCCCCGGGATCCGGACCCTGGGACAGGTCCTCCGGCCCGCTGACGAGACGAACGGAATAGTCGGAAGCCCGAAAGGCGTCGCGAATGGGACCCGCCCGCTCCAGTTCGTGGGTGGAGACCAGAATGGATTCACTCATGGGACTCTTCCGGCGGATCGTGACTCACGGCACCGGGGGCCAGAAGCTCCCGCACATGGGCCAGGAGAGGCTCCAAGAGTGAGATTCCGTCCCGGACCCCACCCGTGCTCCCCGGAAGGTTCACGATGAGGGTTCGTCCCCGGATCCCCACCTCTCCTCGGGATAGGACGGCGAACGGGGTGGAGGTCTCGCCGTGTCGCACCAGCGCCTCTGCCAGGCCCCGAGCCGGACGTTCCACCACGGCCCGGGTGGCTTCGGGGGTGACGTCCCTGGAGGTGAAGCCCGTCCCCCCCGTGGTGAGGATCACATCCACCTCTCCACCATCGGCCCAGTCCAGAAGGAGGGGCACGATCCGGCTCGTCTCGTCGGGGACCAACTCTCGGTGCACGAGCCGATAGCCTTCGACCTGGCACCACCGGGCCACCTCGTCTCCGCTGCGATCTTCCCGCTTCCCACGGGAACCGGCATCGCTCACCGTGAGGAGAGCCACACGGACGGGCTCCGGGTGGCCTCCTTCTCCCGACGGGGTTGTGGGCGTGCCTCTCCCCATGACGCCCTCAGCGGCGAAGGGATCCCTGGGTGTAGAAGGGCGGGCGCTGAATTCGCCCGGGAACGTCCTTTCGCCGAATGCGGATCGCAGCGGCGGCGCCCGGCTCCGCCCACCGGGCCGGAAGGTAGGCCAGGGCGATCCCGTGGCCCAGGGAGGGGCTCAACGTCCCGCTGGTCACCGTCCCCAGCGTCTCCCCGTCGGCCACCACGGGGTAGCCGGGTCGAGGAAACCCTCGCTCCTCCAGACGGATTCCCATGAGCCGGCTTTGTACCCCCTCCCGCTTCTGCCGCGCCAGGACCTCCCGGCCCATGAACTCTCCCTTCTCCTCCTTCACGATCCAACCGAGTCCCGCCTCCACCGGCGTGTGCTCCTCATCCAGATCCTGTCCGTAGAGGGCCAGACCCGCCTCCAACCGGAGGGTATCTCGGGCTCCAAGACCCGCCGGCACCACCCCGTGCTCCTCATGAGCCACCAGGGCTCTCCAGATCCGGGCCGCGCCATCGGCGGGCACGTAAAGCTCGAAGCCGTCCTCCCCGGTGTAGCCCGTGCGGCTCACCCGTCCCGGCACCCCTTCCACCTCACCTTCCACCGAGCGGTAGAACCCGATCCCCTCCAGGTCCACTTCGGTGTGCCGTGTCAGGATCTCCTGGGCCCGGGGACCCTGGAGTGCCAGGAGCGCCACCTCGTCGGAGCGGTCTTCCACCTCCGCCTCCAGGTCGCCGCGCAGATGGAGGATCCACTCCAGGTCCTTCTCCCGGTTCGCCGCGTTCACCACCAGCATGAACCCATGGGGAATGCGGTAGACCAGAAGGTCGTCCACCACACCCCCATCTTCCCGACAGAGGGCCGAGTACTGGGCCTGCCCCGGATCCAGGCCGCCGGCGTCATTCACCGTGACCCGTTGAACCAGCTCCAGCGCCTGGGGTCCCCGGATCTCGAACTCTCCCATGTGGCTCACGTCGAAGAGCCCCGCGGAGGTGCGCACCGCTTCATGCTCGGCCCGGATCCCGGTGGGATACTGGATGGGCATGGAGAAGCCCGCGAAGGGGACCATCTTGGCGTCCAGCGCCTGATGCTCGTCGAAAAGGGGTGTGGTCTTCATAGGTCAGAGAATGTAGCGGCGGAGGTCCTCGTCCTCCACGATGGCGGTGAGGTGTTCGCCCACGAAGGCCTTGTCCACGACCACGGGTCCTTCTCCACCCTCCTCGGGGAGCTTGAAGAGGATCTCGTCCAGCAGGTTGGTCATGACGGTCTGGAGCCTCCGGGCACCGATGTTCTCCATCCGTTCGTTCAGGAGGGTGGCCACCCGGGCCACCTCGGCGATCCCGTCCTGCGTGAACTCCAGCTCCGCTCCCTCCGTCCGGACCATGGCCGAATACTGGGATGGGAGCGCGTTTTGGGGCTCCGTGAGGATCCGGACGAAGTCGCTCTCATCCAGGCTCCGCAGCTCCACCCGAATGGGAAATCGGCCCTGGAGCTCGGGGATGAGCTCCGATGGCTTGGCCACGTGAAAAGCGCCGGCCGCGATGAAGAGGATGTGCTCCGTGCGCACCAACCCGTACTTCGTCTGAACGTTGGACCCCTCCACGATGGGAAGGAGGTCCTGCTGGACCCCTTCCCGACTCACGTCCGGGCCCCGGCCCCCGCCCCGCTCACCCACCACCTTGTCGATCTCGTCCAGGAAGACGATCCCCATGTCCTCCGTCCGGTCCATGGCATCGTGGACCACCTCGTCCATGTCCACCAACCGGTCCAGCTCGTCCTGGATGAGGATGCGCCGGGCTTCCGACACCTTCACGGTCCTGCGCTTCGTCTTTTTGGGGAGCATGTCCTGAAGCATCTCGATGAAGCCGGGATCCATCCCCTCCATCCCCCCCATGGGCACCATCATCCCGTCGAGGGACGCGGTCTGCTGGACCTCCACCTCCACGGATCGATCCTCCAACTTTCCGTCCCGGAGGAGCTTCCGGAGCTTTTCCCGGGTCCTCCGGTGCCGCTCCTCCAGGGTCTCCTCCTCCCCCTCGGAACGCTCCACTCCCTGGGGGCCGGAGACGAATACCGGAGACTCCCCCGGCCCCCCTGCCCCCTGGGAGGCCCGGCGGGTCTCCACCCGGATCCCGGAGGAGCCCCGTTTCCCCTTGGAGTCCGGCGCTGGCAGGAGGAGGTCCAGGATCCGTTCCTCGGCACGGCTCTCCGCCTCTTCCGAGACCTCCGCCTCCCGCTCGGCTCGGACCATGTTCACCGCTACGTCCACCAGGTCCCGGATCATGGACTCCACGTCGCGGCCCACGTACCCGACCTCGGTGAACTTGGAGGCCTCCACCTTCACGAAGGGGGCCCCGGCGAGCCGGGCGAGCCTCCGGGCGATCTCCGTCTTCCCCACTCCGGTGGGTCCGATGAGGATGAGGTTGCTGGGAAGGATCTCGTCCCGGAGATCGTCCCCCACCCTCTGCCGCCGCCACCGGTTGCGCAGCGCGATGGCCACCGCCTTCTTGGCGTCCCGTTGGCCCACGATGTATTTGTCCAGCTCGGCCACGATCTCCCGCGGCGTGAGCTCTTCCAACCAGGGTGCCTCTTCCACGGGTCCTTCCGATTCGGGTGCGTTCATGCGCCCTCGCTACTCCAGCTCGAGTACGGTGATCCGGTCGTTGGTGTACACGCAGATGTCCGCGGCGATCTCCAGAGCCTTCTGAACGATCTCCCTGGCGGAGAGATCCGTGTGCTCACGAAGAGCCCGGGCCGCCGCCAACGCATACCCCCCTCCGGAGCCGATGGAGACGATCTCGTCATCGGGTTCCAGGACGTTCCCGTCTCCGCTCACCACGTAGAGCCCTCCCGCGTCCCCAACGGCCAGGAGCGCGTCGAGACGACGTAGGTACCGGTCGGTCCTCCAGTCCTTGGCCAGCTCCACGCAGGCCCGGGTGAGGTTTGCCGGGTAGCGCTCCAACTTCTCCTCCAGCTTCTCGAAGAGGGTGAAGGCATCGGCCACCCCCCCGGCGAACCCCGCCAGGATCTCTCCATCCTTCAGGGTGCGGACCTTCGTGGCTCCCGCCTTGATCACCGTATCTCCCATGGAGACCTGTCCGTCGGCCCCCATGGCCACCTTTCCGTCGCGGCGGACCGCCACCACGGTGGTGGATCGGGTTCGATTGCTCATCGTTATCCTCCGTACGTGCCCTACAGCGGATGGGGCTCCCGGACCGGGTGCAGCGCCGGGCACCTCACCCTCTGGGGTGGGCCGATCGGTAAACCTCCTTGAGTCGCTCCATGGAGGTGTGAGTGTAGATCCGTGTGGTGGAGAGGGAGGCGTGCCCCAGAAGCTCTTTCACCGCCATGAGGTCCGCTCCCTGATCCAGCAGGTGTGTGGCAAAGGAGTGCCGGAGGGAGTGGACGGACAGTCCTTCACCCTCCGCCACCATGTCCAACAAGTCCCCGACAGACGACTGAATGGAACGCCGGGAGAGGCGCTGGCCCCGCCGGTTCACCAGGAGCGCCCCACGATCCCTTCCACCTCCGGTCCGGGCCACCGCTTCCTCACGGCGCGGTTCGTAGCGGCGGATGGCCCGAGCGGCGGAGCCGGTGATGGGCACGATTCGCTCCTTGCGACCCTTTCCCGTCACCCGAACCTGGTCGGCCACCAGATCCACCCGATCCAGATCCAGATCGTGAAGCTCGGAGAGCCGGAGGCCACTCCCGTAGAGCAGTTCCAGGATCACCAGGTCCCGTAGTCCCGGAAGCTCCCCCTCCGCGGCCCGGGTCTCGGCAATCCGGAAGAGTCGGTCCACCGCCTCCTTGGTCACGTGCCCCGGGAGGATTCGCTCCCCACGAGGTGACCGGACCACATGCGCCGGATTGGCGGGAATCGCCTCCTCCCGGTGAAGGAAGCGGAAGAAACTCCGGACCGCCGACAGCTTCCGGGCCGACGTTCTCCGGCTCAGGCCCTTCCTCCGGAGCCAGCCCATGAAGCTCCGGATTGTGAGGCGGTCCACATCGGCCCACTCCCAGTCCGGCATGCCGTAGTAGCCCGTGAGAAACTCCTGGAGGTCGGAGAGGTCCTTCCGGTACGCCTCCACGGTCCGGGGAGAAACGTTCCGTTCGTGGGAAAGGTGCCGGAAGAAGGCCGCCGGGTGATCCACCGCCCGTCGAAGCCTCAGTCCCCGGAGAGGGCCGGCGGTGCGGAGATGGGGGGCTCCGCCTCGGAGATCGGGGATGAGAGCCCCATCTCCTCCATCCACTGCAGAAACTCCTTCTCCGCACGGTCCGCCAACAGCTCTCGTTTCCCGCGCTTGTTGCGCACCTTTTCCTTCAGCGGGTCCACCAGGCCCCAGTTGGAGTTCATGGGCTGGAAGTGCTTGGGATCGCACTCCTGGAGGTAGCGGTAGAGCCCGCCCAGCATGGTGGTGGGGGGAGGGAGGACGGGCTCCCTCCCTTCCAGGATCCTGGCCAGATTCACCCCGGCCAGGATGCCGCTGGCGGCGGACTCGGTGTACCCTTCCACCCCGGTGAGTTGGCCGGCAAAGATGACCTCGGGTCGGTGAGGCAGCCCGCCATGGGGGGTCAGGCGCCCGGGGAAGTTCAGATAACTGTTGCGGTGAATGGCCCCCCACCGGAAGAATTCGGCCTCCTCCAGACCCGGGATCATCCGAAACACCTGGGCCTGCTCCCCCAGCTTCAGGCGGGTCTGGAACCCCACCAGATTCCACATCTGACCCGCTCGGTCTTCCCGTCGAAGCTGAACCACGGCGTAGGGCCGCCGACCGGTCCGGGGATCGGTGAGACCCACGGGCTTCATGGGACCGAACCGAAGGGTCTCCTCTCCCCGCTCCGCCATGACCTCAATGGGGAGGCACCCTTCGAAGTAGGGAACCGCATCCCAGTCGTGCCCCTCATGGACGTCCGCCTCCCGAAGAGCCGCGATGAAGGCGTTGTATTCCTCCTCAGTCAGGGGGCAATTCAGGTAGTCCGCGTCCTGATCGTAGCGTCCCTGGGCGAAGACCACATCGTGATCCAGCGAATCATGGTCCACGATGGGCGCGATGGCATCGTAGAACGCCAGCCCTTCGTCACCCACCTCCTCCTGGATGGATCGGGAGAGGGCGTCGGAGGTGAGGGGGCCCGTCGCCACGATGGCGGGCCCCTCGGGGATTTCCCCACACTCCCCTCGTTCGATCCGAACCCGGGGATCCTCTTCCACGGCCCGAGTCATGGCCTGGGCAAAGAGGTGCCGGTCCACGGCCAAGGCCGCCCCGGCGGGCACCCGGGCTCCATCCGCAGAGCGCAGGAGGACGGAGCCCAGGGCCCGCATCTCCCGCTTGAGCTGACCGTGGGCGTTGGACGGATCCTCGCTCTTGAAGGAGTTGGTGCACACCAGCTCCCCCAGCAGATCCGACTGATGGGCCGGCGTCTCCTTCACGGGACGCATCTCGTGGAGCGTCACCCGCACTCCAGCCCCGGCCAGATGAAGGGCCGCCTCACAGCCGGCCAGCCCGCCACCCACCACGTGGACCTCCCTCTTCTTCACCCCTCCACCTCCGCCGTCTCCACTTCGTCGGGCTCGAACTCCCCGCCGCAGGACGGACAGAGAAAATGGTCCCCCTTCTTTTTCGTGGACTTGGAAAGCAGGAAGGGAGAATCCCCCTCCGGGCAGGGAATCGCCACGGGCTCGTTCCACGAGGACCACTCGCAATCCGGGTAGCGGGTGCATCCCCAGAACGGCTTTCCTTTGCGAGTCTGCTTCACCGCGATCCCTCCCTTCCCGCATTCGGGGCAGGAAAGGCCAGGAATGGTGAGGGGTTTCGTGCCCTTGCACTTGGGATAGGCGGTACACGCCAGGAACTCCCCGTATCGTCCTCTCTTCACCACCATGGGGGATCCGCAGTCGTCGCAGGTCTCGTCCGTCTCCTTCGGAGTGGCCTTCTTGCCATCCTCCTCCAGGGGCCGGGTGTAGCGGCAATCCGGATACTTCGTGCACGCTACGAACGGTCCGAAGCGGCCCCGGCGGGCCCGGAGCTCGCCCCCGCATTCGGGGCAGGCCTCCCCCTTCAGGTCCGGCAACTCGTCCTCGTCCAGGGACCGAGTGGTCTTGCACTCGGGATACCCGGAGCAGCCCAGGAAGCGCCCGAAGCGGTTCCAGCGCACCAACATGGGTCGACCACACTCGGGGCAGGTCTCGCCCTCCGCCGCCAGGATCTCCTTGACGATCTCTTCGGAGGCCGACTTGCCCTCCTGGAGGCGCTCCTCGAAGGCGGGGTAGAAGTCCTGGAGGAGGACACGCCACTCCACCTCTCCCTCCTCCACCCGGTCCAGATCCTCCTCCATCTGGCTGGTGAAATCCACGTCGAAGAGCTCAGGGAACACCCGAACCAGAAGCTTGGCCACCGTGTCGCCCAGATCGGTGGGGCGGAAACGCCCCTTCTCCGCCTCCACGTATTCGCGATCCCGGATGGTGGAGATGATCTGGGCGTAGGTGGAAGGACGACCGATCCCCTGCTCCTCCAAGGTCTTCACCAGGCTCGCCTCGGAGTAGCGGGGTGGAGGCTGGGTGAAGTGCTGCTTGGGCTCCAACCCTTTCAGGTCCGGGGTGGAGCCCTTGGTCAGCTCCGGAAGGGGATCCAGGTCGTCCAACCGGCGGTGATCCCCCGGCTCGGTGGCCTCGGAATAGACCCGGGTGAAGCCGGCGAACTTGAGGACCGATCCGGTGGCACGGAAGAGGAATCGGCGTCCATCTCCGCCTGCCAGATCGAAATCCACGGTGGTGGTGTCGAAGACCGCCGGAGCCATCTGCCCGGCCACGAACCGGAGCCAGATGAGCTCGTATAGACGAGCCCCGTCCTCATCCAGGTACTGGCGCGCCTCCTTGGGATGGAGCGTCGGATCCGTGGGGCGAATGGCTTCGTGGGCCTCCTGGGCGCCCTTCTGCTGCTTTCCTCCCCAGGTCCGGATCGAGGAGCTGAGATAGGATTCCCCCACCTCCTTCCGGACCCAGTCCCGGGCCTTCCCCGCCGCCTCGGCGGAGACCCGGGTGGAGTCCGTTCGCATATAGGTAATGAGCCCCGCTGCACCCCGTGAACCCACCTCCACCCCTTCGTACAACCTCTGGGCCACACCCATAGTCTTCCGTGCGGAGAAGCGAAGCCGCTTGGAGGCTTCCTGCTGGAGGGTGGACGTGGTGAAGGGGGGCGGCGCGTTCTTCCTCCGCTCCCTCCGCTTCACCTCGGATACCTGGAAGGGGACCCCTTCCAAGGCGGTGAGTACCGCCTGGGCCTCCTCCTCGTTGGAGAGGGTGAACGAGGAGCCGTCGATCTTGTGGAGCTTGGCCTGGAAGGGCTGGTCGTCCTCTTCCAGAAGGGCCTGGATGGACCAGTACTCTTCCGGATTGAACGCCCGAATCTCGTCCTCGCGCTCGCAAATGATCCGGAGCGCCACCGTCTGGACCCGACCCGCCGAGAGTCCCGGTCGAATGGGCTTCCAGAGGAACGGGCTCACTTTGTAGCCCACCAGTCGATCCAGGATCCGACGGGCCTGTTGCGCCTCCACCTTCCGCATGTCCAGCCGGCCGGGAGAGCGGAGTGCGCTTTCCACGGCGGACTCGGTGATCTCACGGAACTCCACCCTCTGGTAGCGGTCCTCCTCCTTGGGGAAGCCGAGCTGTTCCGCCACATGATAGGCGATGGCCTCGCCCTCCCGGTCCGGATCCGTAGCCAGGATCACCGCCTCCGCGTTCCGGGCCTTCTTGCGGAGCTCCTTCAGGACCTTCCCCTTCCCCCGGATGGTGACGTACTTGGGCTCGAAGCCCTTTTCCACGTCCACCCCCAGCTCCTTCTTGGGGAGGTCCCGCACGTGGCCCACGGAAGCCGCGACCTCGTAGTCCCCACCCAGGTATTTTTCGATGGTCCGGGCTTTGGCCGGAGACTCCACCACCACGAGGTTCCGCTTCTTTCCGTTCGTCATTCGTTCGTCGAATTTCCTTTTCTCGAGGCATGCTCGTTGCCGGTACCCAGGGAGGAGAGCTCTACCGCGATGAGCTCGGCCACCTCCTCCGGAGTGCGCCCGGCCGTGTCCAGATGGACGAGCGCCTTGCGGTAGTAGGGGATCCGCTCCTCCAGGAGCCGACGGGCGGCGGCCTCAGGGTCGCGACCCTCCAGCAGGGGGCGTCCGCCCCCCGCGTCCTCCACCCGTCGCACCGCCTCCTGGGGCTCCACCTGGAGCCAGACCGAGAGTGTTTCCGGCCCCAGGCCGTCCATGCGCCCCGGCCGACAGGGCCACCCTCCGCCTGGAACCACCACCGCCTCGCTCCGGTGGAGGAACTCGGCGGCCACCTGGGCCTCCAACGCCCGGAATCCCTCCTCCCCTCGCTCCCGGAAGAGCTCGGGGATGGTGGCTCCGGACCGGGCCTCGATCACATGGTCGAGATCGTGGAATTCCCACCCGAGTCGGGTGGCGAGAAGGCGTCCCGTGGTGCTCTTTCCACTTCCCATGAACCCCACCAGGAGGACGCGTCGCACAGGCCTTGGATCACCGCTCCCCATATCCGCGTTCGGTCAGGTACGCGAGGTACCCGTCGAAGTTCCGGCGAACTTCCGAGAGCGAGTCTCCTCCGAACTTCTCCAGGAAGGCATCCGCCACCACCAGCGCCGCCATGGTCTCTCCCACCACCGCCGCGGCCGGCACCGCGCAGACGTCGCTCCGCTCCGTGGCGGCCTCGTCGGGCTCGCCGGTGCGGAGGTCCACGGAGGGAAGGCGATTCTTCATGAGGGTGGAGATGGGCTTCATGGCCGCCCGCACCACCAGGGGTTCCCCGGTGGTGACTCCCCCCTCCAACCCACCGGCCCCATTGCCGGAGCGGGCGTACCCTCCCGCCTGGATTCGCTCGTCGTCCCGGAGGATCCCGTCGTGCACCCGGGAGCCCGGCCGCCGAGCCCCCTCGAAGCCCAGCCCCACCTCCACCCCCTTGATGGCCTGGATGGAGAGCATGGCACCGGCCAGACGTCCGTCCAGCTTCCGGTCCCAGGTCACGTAGCTCCCAAGTCCCACCGGCACTCCGGTGACCACCACGTCGAAGATCCCTCCCAGGGTGTCGCCTGCCTCCTTGGCCTCATCGATGGCCGCCATCATCCGTTCCGCCGCATCCGGATCCAGGGTCCGTACGGGAGACGCATCGGCGGCGGCGTTCAGGTCCTCCGGAAATTCGTCGGGTGGAGGAGCTTCCACATCCCCGATGGAGCGAACGAAGGAGCCCACCCGGATCCCGAATTCTGCCAGGAGCCGCTTGGCCACCGCCCCGCACGCCACCCGGGCCGCCGTCTCCCGTGCCGAGGCCCGCTCCAGGATGTCCCGGGTGTCCCGTCGGGCGAACTTGAGCACTCCCACCAGGTCGGCGTGGCCCGGGCGGGGGAGGTACATGGAGCGGAGCGCCTTGGGATT
>SKZC01000001.1 GCA_007127575.1 Gemmatimonadota bacterium | reverse complement strand
GCCATCAACCGAGTCCCGAATCCTGCTTGTCCTGCAGCCCCCGCTTCACGGGGGAAAGGGGGGAGCGTGTCCTCCTTGACAGACTCGGTTCCATAGGCGCGGAAACGTCTCGGCGCCTCGCGTGCGATGCCGGCCGGGTCGTCATAACCCACGGCGAGGACGGCGGGGTGCTGAACGTGGGCCGACGGAGCCGGACCGTCCCGCCCGAATCGCCCCCGCTACCGCCCCTGGAGGGGGATCCGGTACAGGAGCTTCGGGAGGCGGACGCCGCCGCCGAGGGGAGGGACGATGCTGGCGGCAACGCTGGCAACCACGGCGACGGCACCGACGATGGCGAACGCGGCAACCGCGGCGACCATGGACGGGACCCTGACGAAGACCCGGTGTTCGGGTGAGAACCTGCGTTCGCCGCCACCCGAGGGTGTCGGCCGATCCGCCGCTTTCCTGCGGAAATCCCCAAAGCCCTTGCGGGAGCTGCCATGAGTGGGGGAACGAAGTTCTCAGAGGGTGCGGATTCCCCGTCCGCTCGCGCCGAGTGGGGACGGCCCCGGCTCGGTGGCCCCGACCCCCTCCCCGAACGTTCTTCGCTCGGACCGCCGCGGGCGTCATGAGCTCGAGTCCCCTTCCCTCCTGGCTCGAGAAATGGGAAGGCCCGCACTCGCCCCCCCTTGACACCCGGGCCAGGGTTGGATAGATATGCCAGACGTTGTTTCGGGAACGCCCTATCGAGTGTTTCCTCCTCCTGGGGAGTGGATCGCTTCGATGGGAGCCCGACACAGGTTCGCCTAGAGGATCAGGACTTGACAAAGCTCCGCTTCAAGGCCATCGAACTCCTTACCGTACTCCGCGGCCTCCTTCTTATCGGGGGCCGTGGAGAGGGGCGTCGCCTGAGCGCTGGAGCGGAAATGACCTAGCCGAGCCGCAAACAGCCAGCCGGAGCGAGCGGGCCCTCTCGAAGGTGAGAGGGCCCGTTTCTTATTTCCCGAGACTCCACAGTCACGGCCCTCCGGCATGACGGGGCGAAACACGGACGAACGGGCGCCAGCAGGCCAACCACCACCCAACGGGACCGAGAGGAAACCACCATGGAGAAGGACAGGGTAACGATTTTCGACACGACGCTGCGAGACGGCGAACAATCGCCAGGGGCTTCCATGACCCCTGCGGAGAAGCTGCGGATCGCCCGGGCCCTGGACGAGCTCGGTGTGGACGTTATCGAGGCCGGCTTTCCCATCAGCTCCCCCGACGATCTCCTGGCCGTGCGAAAGGTGGCCCGCGAGCTACGCCGACCGGTGGTGGCGGCGTTGGCCCGGGCGAATTCGAAGGATCTGGAGAAGGCCGCCGAGTCCCTGGAGGAGGCGGAGCGTCCCCGTATCCACACCTTCATCGCCACCTCTCCCATCCACCTGGAACGAAAGCTCCGCATCTCCGAGGACGAGTGCGTGGAACGAACTCGGGCGGCCGTGGAACAGGCGCGCCGCTACGTGGACGATGTGGAGTTCAGCGCCGAAGACGCTACCCGCACCCCCCTACCCTTCCTGGCGCGAGTGGTCGCCGCCGCCATCGAAGCCGGTGCCACGACGATCAACCTTCCGGACACGGTGGGATATGCACGCCCCGAGGACATCGCTTCCATGATCCGAGAGCTAAGGGAGATGCTGCCGGCCCTGGATTCGGTCATCGTGTCCGTGCACTGCCACGACGACCTGGGTCTGGCCACTGCCAACAGCCTGGCCGGGGTCGACGCCGGGGCCCGGCAGATCGAATGTGCCATCAACGGACTGGGCGAACGAGCCGGGAACGCGGCCCTGGAGGAAGTGGTGATGGCCCTCCACGTCCGTACCGACAGCTCCGAGCCCCGAACGGGCATTCGGACCGAACGCATTTACCCCACGAGTCGGCTCCTCTCCGGGATCATCGGGATCCACCCCCAGCCGAACAAGGCCATAGTGGGTCGAAACGCCTTTGCCCACGAGGCGGGGATCCATCAGGACGGGATGCTCAAAGAGCGCTCAACGTACGAGATCATGGACCCCCGGTCGGTGGGGGTCCCCAGAAGCCGCCTCGTCCTGGGCAAGCACTCCGGGCGTCACGCCCTGCAATCCCGCTTCCGAGAGCTGGGACACGAAGTGAAAGACGAAGACCTGGAACGGGCCTACCGCCTCTTCAAGCTGCTGGCCGATCAGAAGAAGGAGATCCTGGACGAGGACCTGCTCTCCATCCTGCATCACGGAACGATGGACGACGTACCCGACCACTACCGCTTCGAGGAGCTGGAGGTGAGCTGCGGGGGACGCTGGTCTACGGCCCGAGCCACGATCCGGGTGGATGGGGGGGAGCCGCGGTCGGCCACCGCTCGAAGCGATGGGCCCATCGCAGCCGCCTTCGCGGCCGTGGACCAACTGGTGGGAAAGGAAGTCGCCCTGGAAAACCTGGAAATCCGTTCCGCCACGCCGGGCCGGGACGCCGTGGGAGAGGTCACCCTTCAGGTCCGAGTGGCGGGCCGAGGCTTTTCGGGTCGAGGGGCCTCCACCGACGTGGTCCACGCTGCGGTTCGCGCCTACCTGCAGGCTCTGAACAAGTCCGAGCAAGCGGTGGCGCTGGAGGCCCGATCCCTGGCCGCCAACTCCGACCTCTGGGGAGTTTGAGGTGAACGAACCACGAGAAGGAAAGAACCCGGCCTTCCGGGTGGCGGTCCTCCCCGGGGATGGGGTGGGCCCGGAAGTCACCGCGGCCGCCGTGACGGTGCTGCGATCTGCGGCTCAGACGTTCTCCCTGGATCTCACCGTGGAAGAGTGGCCAGTGGGCTGGGCGGCGGTACAGAGGGAGGGCTCGCCCCTTCCGGAACCCACCCTGGAGGCCTGCAAAGGGGCGGATGCGGTCTTTCTGGGCGCAGTGGGCGACCCGGAGGCGGAGGGAAGCCCCCCCGAGCTCCGCCCGGAAACAGGGCTCTTGAACCTGCGGAAGGAGCTCCGAAGCTATATCAACCTCCGCCCGGCACGGGTCCTGGACCCGCTTCTGGACGTCTCTCCCTT
>SKZC01000364.1 GCA_007127575.1 Gemmatimonadota bacterium | reverse complement strand
GCTTCCCACTGCATCCGGGATCGCAGCTCTCCTCCGGCCACCTCCAGGGCCCCGCTTCCTCGGATGATCCGCTGCTCCAGGTCGGCGTTTCGCCGCCGGTCGGTTCCTCCTCCTACCTCTGCAGGTTGCTGGAACGAGAAGCTCCCGTCCCGGGCCAGCCACCCTCCTCCCGCACCCAGCTCCAGCTCTCCGGCCCGGAACCCTGCCTCCCCCTCTCCCTCAATGAGCCCCAGGGATCCTCCCGAAACCCGAGCCTCGGCGCCTGGCCGAGCACTCCTTGTCTCCACCAGGATGACCCCGGCCTGTGCCCGAGGGCCGTACCGTGCGGTACGAGCTCCCGGGAGGACGGTGACCTCCTGGATGATGGAGGTGGGCAGGGCGGAGAGGTCCGCCTCACCGGTGATGGGGTCGTTCAGGGGGATTCCGTCCACCAGGACCAGGACCGCGTCCGCACTGCTTCCTCGGATGCTGGCGGTGGCGGGAGCTCCCGGGCCCCGTTCCACCACCGTTACTCCGGCCAGATCCTGGAGGAGCTCCGCCGCCGATCGCGCGCCGGAGGTTTGGACGGCCGTTCGGTCCAGTCGGTGGACGCCGGGCTCCTGGGCCGTTGCTCCCTCCACCCGCACTCCCGTCACCTCCAGAGCCCTCGGGGGAAGCTCCAGCAGCACCTGGCTCACCACGCCGTTGGCCACCTCCAGCTCGGACTCCGTCTCCCCATAGCCCAACGCCGTGGCGTGGATCGTGTACGTCCCGGGGTCCAAGCTTCGGATCCGAAACCTCCCGGCAGGGTCCGTTCGCACCGTCCGTCCGGCGCCGGCCAGCTCTACCACGGCCCCGGGGATCCCGGTGCCCGTGACGGCGTCTACCGCCTGGCCATGGATCTCGCCGGGCCACTGGGCATGAGCGGAAGAGAAGCCGAACAAGAGGGCGCAGCCGAGGGCGAGCGCACCGGCCAGAACCGGCGCGGACCCCCACGGCGATTCCGCAGGTCCTGTGCCCGGCCCGTCGGCGGGCCGGTGGAAGGATCGTATGGGCTGGAAATGAAAAGCCCGCACCTCTTCCCCTCGAAGAGTGGCTGGGAGCGCGGGCGAACAGGTCTCCTGACTCGAGGCGGCTCACCTCGCCTTCCCGGTTCCCCCTTCGGGGTCCAGTGGCGTTTCTGAGGTGGCGGGTCCGGATTCGTTCCGGGCCTCTCACAGTGGCGGGGCCGTGCCGGATTCTCACCGGCTTCCGAGATGCCTCGCCCGCAATGGATTGTCTGTGCCGGGCAAGGTAGGTGGAGTCCAGTTGGGGGTCAACGGGGTCCAGGGCCCGGGGGTGGGGGGTGCCTTGCCGGAGATGGGCGGCGCTGAATACCGTGGGGCACTGTGTCGATGACGATTTTCCGTGGTGGGGCTCGTTGGCTCCGTCCCGCGCCGACACACCCGCTCCGTCTCACAAGGATCTTCGCCCATGGAACCGGACCCGGCTGTGGCCTGGAACGCCAGCGGACTGCTGTTCGAGAATTGCAACTGCACGGTGATCTGCCCCGGACACACTCACTTCAGCCAGAACTGCACGCATGAGCGCTGCCTGGGCTTCTGGGCCATCCGTTTCGACGAGGGTCGATGGGGCGAGGCGGACCTTTCCGGTGTCCGGGCCGTGGTGGCCTACGACACACCCCAGCGGATGATCGACGGGGGTTGGACCGAGGCCCTCATCGTGGACGTCTCCGCCTCGCAGGACCAACGAACCGCCGTGGAGTCCATCCTCAGCGGTCGCTCGGGAGGGCCGTGGGCCGTCCTGGATCAGTTCGTGGAGCGGAGACTTCCCACCCGGTTCCAGAAGGTGGAGCTGGACGATGAGGAAGGGGTGAAGAGGGTAGCGGTGGAAGGGCTGCTGGAGGGAGCGGTGGAGCCCATCCGGGGCCGGGACCGGAGCCGGCCCGTGACCCTGCAGAATATGTTCAACCAGATCCATGGACCGGAGCAGGTGGTGGCCCGAGGGGGAAGCCGGTACGACGACGGCACCGTCTCGTTCGATCAGGGGGGGACCCACGGGCTTTGGTCGCGGTTCTCCTGGCGGGTGGATCCGGAAAGCGAGGGGAGGTGAGACCGGACTTCTCCATACTCGGGGGAGAGCCCGGGTGAGCCACGGCGCCGACGGGGGGGCGTTCTGGCTCCTGGTTCTCTCATGGTGGGCCATGATGGTGGTGATGATGGTTCCGGTGACGTGGCCCTGGCTTCGGACGCTGGCCCGGCTCACCCAGGGGAAGGGACAAGGGGCGTCCGCCGTCCCGTTCCGCGTTTTCGGGTCCTTTCTGGCCGGCTATCTCCTGGTCTGGCTCGGCTTCAGCGTGGGGGCGGCGGGGATTCAGATATCGCTGGCTCCAGGAGGTTCGATGGCTCCTGTAGCCCAGGCCGGCATCCTCATGGCCGCAGGCCTCTATCAGCTCACGCCGGCGAAGGACGCGTGTTTGAAGCATTGCCGGAGTCCCATGTCCGTGCTGCTCTCCCGGTGGCCTCTGGAGGGCCTTCAGGTGGGCCGGATGGGAGTGGAGCACGGGCTCTTCTGCCTCGGGTGTTGCTGGGCTCTCATGCTCCTGGGGGTGGGAGCGGGAACTGCGGGTTGGCTGTGGATGGCGGGCCTGGTGGTCCTGGTGGCTGCGGAGAAGCTGGCCCCCTCTGGTCCCAGGATAGGGCGGGTCGTGGGGTGGGGCCTCGTGGGTGGGGCCCTGGCGACGTTCTGGGTTCCCTGACAAGCCGGAGTCGAGTCCCCGCCGGGCTCCTAAGACCAGTTGCCGTTGCCCCCCTCCTCGGCCTTTGGTACCCTCCCATCCAGTCAGGAAGAGTGGGGAAGGGGCGCCACGGCCCTGGGCATGAGGGAGAGAGACCGGGTGGCTCCCGGTAATATGGCGGGCACCGGAGGTTGGGGATGGGATCGGATGCAAGTGGGGCCATGGGCCGAAAGGGGGAGTCCGGACGGAGCAGGGGAGCGCCCCCGTCGTGCGAATCCTTCGTGAACGCCCTGGTCCGGGAGGTGGGCGAGACTCGGAAGGAGGTGGAGGGTCGGTTCGGCGGACTGGACCCGGCCCAGTTGTCCTGGTCTCCGAAGCCCGGGCGCTGGGGCGTGGGAGAGCTTCTGGGTCATCTGCTGGTGACGAACGGGTTGTACCTCACCGGGCTCCGTTCCGGTTTGGATGCGCTCCAGACTCGGGAACGGAGGCCGGAGGTACCGGTTCGAGGAACCCTTCTGGGGCGGAGCTTCGCCCGGATGGTGGGACCCGATGCCCCACTCCGCCTTCCGGCACCTCCGTCTTTTCGGCCACGGACGGAAGCCGACGGCGGCGATACGTCCTCGTCCTCCTCCCCCGTTTCGGCTTTCCTCGCCCAGCAGGATGAGATCCTGGAGCTCCTGGAGCGCGCCCGGGGGCTCCCGCTGGACGAGGCTACCATCCCGTCCCCAGCCACACGCTTCCTCCGTTTTCGCCTCACCGATGCTTTCCGGATCGTCGTGGCGCACCAGTGGCGGCACGTCCATCAGGCCCACCGGGTGGTGGCCGAACCGGGATTTCCCCAATGACCCCGGCGACGTGGCTTCCCCTCAGGGAGACCGTCGAGGGGATCCGTGGGGGCCGGATCTCTCCCGTGGAGCTGGTGAGCGAGGCACTGGACCGGCACGAGTTGGAGGGGCGCCGCCTCCGGGCCTACCGCCGGGTGAATGGGCCGGGGGCCTTGAAGGAGGCCCGAAGGGTGGAGCGGGCGGTGGAAAAGGGAGAAGAGCTGCCCCCGTTTTCCGGAATCCCCATCTCCGTAAAGGACCTCTACGGTGTGGATGGCTTTCTTACCTTCGCCGGAAGCCCGCGCTCCCTTCCGAGCTGCTGGACCCGGGACGGATGGCTGGTGAACCGGTTCCGGTCTCAGGGGGCCGTGGTGATGGGGAAGACCCACACCGTGGAGTTCGCGTACGGCGCGCTGGGAGTGAACCCCCACTGGGGTACGCCTCGAAACCCCTGGGACGCCCAGGTGCATCGGATTCCTGGAGGATCCTCCTCCGGGGCCGGAGTGAGCCTCTGGGAAGGCTCTGCCATGGTGGCGCTGGGGACGGACACGGGCGGATCCATACGGATTCCCGCTTCCATGACCGGGGGGGTGGGACTCCGGACCACCACGGGGCGGTGGCCCACCGACGGCGTCGTTCCCCTGAGCTCCTCGCTGGACGTGGTGGGAGCCCTGACCCGGTCGGTGGAGGATGCGGCCTATGTCTTCGGAGCCGTGGACCCCCGGTGGGGCGATCCCGTGGCCTTTCTGGAGGAGTTGGGGAGGCCAGGGGCTTCGCGGTTTCGGTTGGGACGGCCTTCGGCCGAAGTATGGGAGGCGTGCGAATCCGGGGTCCGAAACGTGTTGGAGCAGGCCCTGGAGGAACTGGTGGCGGCGGGGTGGGGCTTGACTTCCCTGGAGGGCGATCTCATCCGCCGAGGTGAGGTCGTCTATCTGGACATGGGGCTGGCCGGAGCGGAGTGCCGGGCCTTCCTCCAGGAAGAGCTGGACGAGTGGATCCCCCTCCTCCATCCGGTGGTGGGGGACCGGATCCGAAGGGCGCCGGAGCTGGGTTCCGCAGAGTACCGCGAGGCGTTGGCCGAACGGGAAAGAATCCGAGGGGAAGCGGGGGAGCTCTTCCGCGACGTTTCTGTGTGGGTCCTCCCGTCTACGACCTTCAGCCCGCCGCCGTTGGAGGAGGTGGCGGAGGGCCAGGCGTACGGTACGGTCAACCGGGCTGCCCTCCGACCTACCTGCTCCGCCAGCGTAATGGACCTTCCGGCCATCACCCTCCCGGTGGGTCTGGATCCCCATGGTATGCCGGTGGGCCTCCAACTCCTGGGGCCCCGTGGATCGGACGAGGAGCTCTTGAGAGTGGCGCTCATGGCCGAGCGAATCCTGGGGCGGAGCGACCGGCGGCTGGGTGTGCCATCGCTCCTTGGGGAGTCGGGATGAGCGGGGACCGTTGTGGGCGGAAGGGGAGTTGGGAAAGGCGGAACGTCACCTGTACGCACTGCATTCCATGAACGGGCCGAACCCATCTCCTACAGATGATCTCGCCCGATTCCTGGGAGCCGCTCCAGCTCACCTTCAGGCCCTTCGCCAGGTCCGGGAGCAGTTGGACCGGGATCCTGAGGACGGGAGCGAGGCGGCGGCCCGACTCGGTGGCTTTCTTCACGGAGAGGCAGTGCGTGTGGGGCTTTCCGAGGTAGCCGAAGCCGCCGTGGGGATGCTGGAACCAGAGCCTCAGGAGGTCGTGGAGGCGGCCCGGCGCCTGGAGTCCCTCCTGGAGGAGAGGATGGCGGGAGCCAAGGGCGCCCGGATCCTCCTGGTGGAGGACGAACCCACGACCGCACAGCTCCTGGAGCACACACTTCAGGATCAGGGCCACCGGGTCGTCCTGGCGAAAACCGGACGAGAGGCTCGCCGTCTCGCCGCAGCCGAGCGGCCAGAGGTGGTGATCCTGGATCTGGGGCTCCCCGACGTGGACGGGCGGCTCCTCATCATGGAACTCCGTCGACAGGAGGGGACCCGAAGAACGCCCCTCGTGGTGCTCTCGGGGAAAATCGGGGCCGGTGTGAAGGCGGAGTGCTTCGCCTACGGCGCCGATGTGTTCCTGGACAAGCCGGTGGACCCCACCACGCTGAGCGGTGCCGTGACCTCCCTGGTAGAGCGGTACCGGATGGCTCCTCCCCCATCGGATCCACTGGGGTCGCTTCCCGGACTGGACGAGGCGAACCGAGTGTTTCGGGGCTTTCAGAAGGCGAATGAGGAAGCCGTCGTTGCGCTACTGGAGGTGGTCGTCGCGGACTCCCAAGCCCTAGCGGGCGGCTCCGCCGCCCATGCGGGGGACTCGGACGGCGAGGGGGAAGCGGTGCGAGGTCGGACGGTCCGAGAGCTGCTCCGGGAGGTTGTGGTGCGCCTGACACCGCTCATTCCTCCCGAGGGCCTACTGGCTCAATGGAGCATGGCCGAGCTCCTCCTGCTGGTCCCGGGCCGGACGTCCTCCGACGTGGTGGAGGAGCTAGAAGCCGTCCGCGAGGCGATGGAGCAGGGGGGGGGAGCCTTCTCCGCAGCGGTGCGGCTCACCCCGTCGGGAGCGGATCTCCTGGAGGTGGTGGGGGAGCTCGATACGCTCCTGGACGGGGCCCAGGGCCGGATTGTGGACGGGGGCTTTCGTGGAGAGGCGGAGGCCTCTGCCCATCCTACCGTACTGGTGGTGGAGGACGACCCGGTGACGGCGGGCCTCCTCCGGCACCATCTGGAGCGGACCGGCCTGAAGGTGGCACACGAGGAAAACGGAAAGGAGGCCTACAGCCGGATTCAGGAATCGCCCCCGGACCTGGTGGTACTGGATCTCCAGCTTCCGGGGATGAACGGACTGGAGGTGCTGGCCCGGTTACAGGATTCAGGGCGCCTGGCCAAGACGAAGGTGGTGATCCTCACCTCCCTGGCCGCCGACGAGAGCGTGAGTCGGGCGTTTCAGCTCGGCGCCGACGACTACGTGGTGAAGCCGTTTTCGCCGGGGCAGTTCATGGCCCGGATCCTCCGGCTTCTCCGGCACGGATGATGGAGCTGGTGGATGTAGAGGCGCTTCGTGAATACGTGGCCTCGCTCCCGCTCCACGAACGATGGTTCCTCCTACTTGTGGGAGCCATCGGCACCCTCCTCGTTCTGAGCGTCCTCTTCACCGGCTATACGATCTTCCTCCGACTCCGGAATCTGGCCAAGGAGCGCCTCTGGGGCGTTCGGGAGGAGCGTTGGACGCAAGTGGTCCTGGAAGCGCTCACCTCCGAGGGGCCCGTGGAGGAAGTCGTTTCCCGCATACCAAAGGGGGATCGCCTCCCCTTCCTGGACTTCCTGCAGCGCTACGCCCGCCGGGTCCGAGGTCCCGAGCGAAGGCGTCTGGACGCCCTGGCCCGGCCCTTTCTTTCGGACCTCCTCCCCGAGTTGGCGAACCGGAATCCGTACCAACGGGCTCGGGCCGTTCAGACGCTGGGCATGTTGGGGTATCAAGAACACCGTAGCGCTGTGGCAAGGATGCTGGACGACCCCGCTCCCTTTGTGGCCATGGTGGCCTCCCGAGCTGTGTTGGCCCAGGGGGACCAGGAGCTGGCTCCCAAGGTGCTGGCCCGTCTGGAACGCTTCGGGAGCTGGAGCGTGGAGTACCTCACAGGGCTGCTGAGCCGTGCGGGGGTGTTCATGCTCCCGCACCTTCGCGCCGTCATGGTGGACACGAGCCGCCCCGGGTGGGTGCGTACGGTGGCGGTTCGGACTTTGGAGGAGCTCCACGATGCGGAGTCGGCGGACGCTGCGGCAGCAGCGCTGGCCCCGGATCCGGAACCGGACCTCGCAGTGGCGCTCCTCCGTCTGTTGGCGGAAGTGGGACGGGGGGAGCATCTTCCGCGCGTTCTGGCCCTGACGTCGGCGGAGCACGAGGGCGTTCGAGGTGCGGCGTTTCGGGGAGTAGGGGCGCTGGGGGGGAAGGACGATCTTCCTCTCCTTCTGGATGGGCTCCACGACCCGTCCCCCTGGGTGGCCATTCGCGCGGCGCGGGCCCTCCGGGAGGTGGGTGGGGACGGATCCCTGGAGGCGATATTCCACTCTCCGCATCCGCGGGCCGATCTGGCCGGACAGGTGCTGAAGGAAAAGCAGTGATCGCCGGCGTGGGAGCCGTTCTCCTATGGACGGCGAATGGTCTCGTCCTGGCCTACTTCCTTCTTCTCAACGGGGTGTACCTGGTCACGAGCTTCGTTTCGGTCCGGTCCCTGCGACGCCACTCCGACCGGGCCAAGTGCCTGGACGCTACGGAGCTACTGGAGTCGGGGGCGGCTCCTCCCATCACGGTCATCGCCCCGGCATACAACGAGGAAGCCACCTGTGTGGAGTCGGTTCGGTCCCTCCTGACGCTGAACTACCACGACCACCGGATCATCGTGGTGAACGACGGTTCCCGGGACGGCACCTTCACCCGTTTGGTAGAGGCGTTCGAGATGGTTTCATCTCCTCGTCTCCCCACGGCTTCGCTTCCCACGGCCCCGGTGCGGAGGGTGTACCGCAGTCGGTGGCATCCGAACCTATGGCTCGTGGACAAGGAGAACGGAGGGAAGGCGGACGCCCTGAACGCCGGGCTCCGCTACTGTGAGACGCCCCTCTTTTGCGCCATTGACATGGACAGCTTGGTGGAGCGGGATGCGCTGATCCGCGTGGTGTGGCCCTTCCTGGAGGACCGGCACACGGTGGCGGCCGGAGGAGTGATCCGGATCGCCAACGGGTGCAAGGTAGAGGACGGAGTGGTTCGGTCGGTGGGTCTCCCTCGGAGCCTGGTGGCCCGGTTCCAGGTCCTGGAGTATTTCCGAGCCTTCCTTTCCGCCCGAATGGGATGGGAGGCGTTGAACGGTCTCCTCATCATCTCCGGAGCATTCGGTCTATTTCGGCGCTCCACGGTGGTGGAGGCCGGGGGCTTCTGGCACGAGACCGTGGGCGAGGACATGGAGCTGGTGGTGCGCCTTCACCGGCACTGCCGGGAACGGGGGATGGCGTACCGGATCCGGGCCGTGCCCGAGGCTGTGGCGTGGACGGAAGCTCCGGAGTCCCTCCGAGTCCTGGGTCGCCAGCGGGACCGGTGGCAACGAGGTCTCACCCAGTCTCTCCTCCGCCACCGCGTCATGCTCTGCAACCCCAGGTACGGCCGTATCGGAATGGTGGCCTACCCATATTTCTATTTTCTGGAGATGCTGGGTCCGGTAGTGGAGTTGGTGGGCTACGTCGCCTTCGTGACCACGGTGCTCCTGGGGTGGGCGTCGCCGCTCTACATCGCCGCCTTTCTCATGGTGGCGGTGGTCTTCGGTCTCATCCTCTCGGTGATGGCGGTGGCACTGGGCGAGCTCACCTACCGCCGCTACCCCCGGCTCAGGGATCTCCTCCACCTCATCTGGCTCGCCATCCTGGAAAACCTGGGCTATCGACAGCTCAACACCTTCTGGCGGATCCGGGGAATGTGGAGTTACCTCCATGGCGCCACCGAATGGGGGGATATGGCTCGGAAGGGGTTCCTCACCTCGGGAAATCGGTCCGAAGCAGAACCCTTGCCGCCAGGCCGTCAGCGCTGAATTCTCAGGAGGGAGTCTACCTGTCGTTCGCCTCGCACCAGGGAGAGAGCTCATGAGTGTACGGCCCTTGCTGTCCGCGGTCTGGACGATCCTGCTCCTGGGTACGCCGCTGGCTCTGTACGGGCAGGCGGACCCCGTCGTCTCCCTGGAGGTGGTGCGGATGGAGGCGGAGCCGCAGGCCCTTGAGGTGCAGGTAGGTTCTTCGGTTCCGCTTTCGGTGGCGGCCTTCGACGAGGACGGCAACCGGGTGGATGCGCCCATGCGGTTCGCTTTTCCCCGTGCCCGGGTCTGGGTGGAGGATGGTCAGGTTCATGGGTTGGAAGTGGGGGAGCACCAGGTCGTGGCCACCCTTGTGCTGCCGCCCGACGCCCAGGTGGAGCCGCTCGCGGTAGAGGTGCCGGTTCAGGTCCTCTGGCCGCCGGTGGAGACGGTGGAGGTGGAGGTGGATCCGGGCCGACTCTTCCAGGGAGCCACCCTCCGTCACCGCGCCACCGCTCTCCACGGAGACGGCAGTCTCCGCCCCTACGTCTCCGCGCGTTGGTCCAGCTCGGACCCGGAGGTGGCGACGGTGAACCGGGCGGGGGATGTGACGGCACATCGTCCCGGAGAGGTCGTCATCACCGCTGAGGTGGAAGGGGTCACCGAGGGGGTGGAGCACCGGGTGGAGCCCTTCCCGGCGGAGCGTCTGGAGTTGAACGAAGCGCCGGAGGAGGTGCGGACCGGAGACGTGGTGGAATTCGGGGTCCGTGGCATCTCTCAGGATGGGGGCACGGTGGATGGGCTTCCGGTGAGCTGGTCGTTCACCTATGAGGCTCCGGAGGAGTTCGAGACCGTGTCGGGCCCCGGACAGGTGGGGGCCGACGGACGGTTCGTGGCGGATCATCCGGGCCGGTTCACCATCCTGGCCCAGGCGGGCCCCGTCTCCGCCCGTCACGTGCTGGACGTGCAGCCCCGGGATGTGATCCAGGAGTTCCAGGTGGAAGGACGGGGCCGGGTCACCCACGAGCGCACTTCGGACTTCTGGCCGTGGGAGGGGCCCGATGGTCGGGACTACGCCATCACCGGCACCTGGAACGCAGACGGTTGGGCGTACATCTGGGACATCACCGACCCGGCGAACCTGGTGAAGACAGACTCCATCCAGGTGGATGCCCGGACCGTGAACGACGTGAAGGTCTCTCCCGAGGGCCGTTACGCGGTCATGACCCGTGAGGGGGCGTCGGACCGGGTGAACGGGCTGGTCATCCTGGACCTGGCGAACCCGGCCCATCCCGTCATCGCCGCGGAGCACGACGACGATCTCACCGGAGGGGTGCACAACACCTGGCCGGAGGAGGACTACCTCTACGCCCTGTCCGGTGGCGAGAAGTACGTCATCATCGATGTGTCGGACATCTACAACCCGGTGAACGTGGGCGAGTACAATCACCCCAATAGCCGGATCCACGACGTCATGGTGGTGGATGGGATCGCCTACTCCGCAGAGTGGAACAACGGGATCGTGGTTGTGGATGTGGGCCATGGCGGCTGGGGCGGGAGTCCCGAGAATCCGGTCTTGATCACGAACTACGTCACCCCGGGAGGCAACACCCACACCGTCCTTCCCTACTACCAGGAGTCCACCGGCCGCTTCCTGGTGTTCGCCTCCGACGAGGTCATGTCCCGGCCGGCAATGGCCCTCCCGGGCAACTTCGATCAAGAGCGGTTCGACCCGGCGACGGGACAGGGGGGACGCCCCATGCAGACGTCGGGCTACGTGCACATCGTGGACTTCTCGGACCTGGAGAACCCGAAGAAGATCGCGAAGTACCACGTGCCGGAGTATGGCACCCACAACATGTGGATCGAGGACGACGTCCTCTACCAGGCATACTTCGAGAGCGGGGTCCGGGTGGTGGACATCTCCGGGGAGCTGAAGGGGAACCTGTACACCCAGGGTCGTGAAATCGCCGTCTTCAAGCCCTTCGACCCCGGAGGCTTCTTTCCCAACGCGCCCTTCACCTGGAGCGCCATGACCTACAAGGGGCGGGTCCTCTTCTCCGACGGAAACTCAGGGCTTTGGTCCGCCCGCCTGGTTCCCCGGGATCCACCGGTGAGCTGAAGCCCCACTCACCCGCCTCCCGGACCTGACCCGATACGCACCGGGTCCGAGGGGGGCGGGGTCAGCGCTCCCCCCGCCGAAAGCGAATGTCGTGGATCCGTGCCTGCCGAAGGCTCAGCTCCCGAACCCGGCCGTTGCCATCCCGGTGGAATCGGACGAGTCCCAGGGAGCTCTCGAAGGCGTCTCGGTACACGGGCTCCAGGGGGAATCGGTCTCCGGGGCTCCGGTGGAGC